>NZ_JBFDAE010000017.1:0-97072 GCF_040720935.1 Algibacter sp. 2305UL17-15 | reverse complement strand
GTTTTGAAAGTTCTTCGTTGTGGTTATTTCTCCGCAAGATTGAAGTCCGATTAATATTAAAATAGATTGAAAAAATCTCGAAATTTGTTTTATCATAGTTTGTGTTCTTAAATTACTGCCAACACCTGTATAACTACAATTCTAGACTATACAGTTGCTGTTATATCGTTTATGTCTGCAATGTAGTATTTTTCAATAAGCTATCCAAGGGACTGGTAATGGTTTTGTTATTAATTTCTATGGTTTTGGTATAAATTTCGGTGGTTTTTGGGGAGTTATGGCCCAGCATGTTTTGTAGGTGTCGCATGTTTATGTTGTTTTCAATACAATGTGTTGCAAATGAATGCCTGAGGGTGTGTACGGTTGCCCAAGGATTGGAATTTGTTTCCTTAACGGCTTTTCTGAAAATGGCACGTATGCTGGTGGCGCTATATTGCCCGCCGGTCTGTCCTTCAAACAGCCAGTAGGCAGGCTTGTACTGTTTGTAATAGGCTCGAAGCAACAGCACCAAATGCTCTGATAAAATGGTCTTTCTGTCCTTTTTGCCCTTGCTGTCCTTTATAAACAGGTAGCCTTCGCTGGAATGCACATCAGCAATGCGCAAGTTTATAAGTTCTGAAACCCTTAGTCCAGATCCGTAAATGGTTTGTAAAATGGCTCTGTGCTTTATGTTTTTGGGTGCCTGTATGATTTTCAGTACTTCATCCTTGCTCAATACATTAGGGATGTTTCTGGTTTTTTTTGGACGTTGCACGTCATAATATTCCCTGGGCATATGCAGCGCATGTTCATAGTAGGCCTTGATGGCATTTATAATTTGGTTTTGATAGCTCTCGCTGATTTTGCTTTTTTTAATGAGCTCGTAAATAAAGCCCTCGATATCTTCCTTACTGATCTCCCTTAGGTTACGCTGCATAAATTTCCCTAAAAAAACGCTGAACATCTTTTTGTAAATTCTAATGCTGGAGCTGCTATACTGCTTTAAAACCAGTGCCTTTTCTAAATCATGGAGGGCGTTAATGGCGTTATCGTTCAGGGGCACTGAAGGAATGGGCGTAAATGCTATGTCCTTTTCAATTTTACAATGTTTCCCACAAATGCTTTTTAGGCTTTCAAAGTTTTGCTTCGTATTTACAACCGACCATAATTTTTGATGTGGATGCCAAAAGCTGGAGTTCATTTGTTTAACGGCTTCCCTGAGCGCAAATAGTTCGTAAGGTATAAAAACCTTGATCCGCTTGGCGCCTTTAAGTGGTTGGTAAATAACTGGTTGCATTTTTTTAAGATTTATTTTACTAAACATACCTAAAAAATCTTACTCTAGCACTAATGCAGATTAAATTAAATGTATATTAACCGTTAGAAACGAATAATGTCTATTTATCACAAAATCAACGGGTTGTGTTTGTTATTTGTGTGATTTTAAGAAGAAAATTGGCAAGTGATCAAGAATACTGATAGATGAGAAAATGTAAAATATGCAGCAAGCGCTTGGTGGGTAGGAGGGATAAACTATTTTGTACGGTTAAATGCAAAAACTACTACCATGTAAATCTTAGAAGAGCAACTGCGATGGCCGTAAAGGAACTGGATATTATCTTGCACAGAAATAGAAGTATTCTTTTGGAGGTTATGGGAAAAAACAAAGTACAGTATAACGTACAGCGTGTTGTGCTTGAAAAGAAAAAATTTAGGTTTAAGTACCATACACATCACCATATTAACAGTAATGGAAAGACCTATCATTATGTTTATGATTTTGCCTGGATGGAGTTTTCGAATGATAAGATCTTAATTGTAAGGAAACCCTTGACAGCAGAAAATCAAACCCCAGACGTCATTACGAAGGAAGTATGACTGAAGTAATCTCATTCTTAAAAAAGGCTTATCCTAGATTGCTTCACTGCGTTCGCAATGACGGCTATCCATTAAAATGCAGAAAATCAAACCCCAGAGGTCATTACGAAGGAAGTATGACTGAAGTAATCTCATTCTTAAAAAAGACTTATCCTAGATTGCTTCACTGCGTTCGCAATGACGGCTGTTCATTAAAATGCAGAAAATCAAACCCCAGATGTCATTGCGAAGGAAGTATGACTGAAGTAATCTCATTCTTAAAAAGGCTTATCCCAGATTGCTTCACTACGTTCGCAATGACGGCTATCCATTAAAATGCATAAAATCAACCCCCAGAGGTCATTACGAAGGAAGTATGACTGAAGTAATCTCATCCTTAAAAAAGACTTATCCCAGATTGCTTCACTACGTTCGCAATGACGGCTATCCATTAAAATGCATAAAATCAACCCCCAGACGTCATTACGAAGGAGGTATGACTGAAGTAATCTCATTCTTAAAAAAGGCTTATCCTAGATTGCTTCATTGCGTTCGCAATGACGGCTATCCATTAAAATGCATAAAATCAAACCCCAGACGTCATTACGAAGGAGGTATGACTGAAGTAATCTCATTCTTAAAAAAGACTTATCCCAGATTGCTTCACTACGTTCGCAATGACATTTTATTAAATACTTGATTTTGAGGCATCTAAAGAATCTGTCAATGGGAGCATTAACGAGAAACAAAATATGTTTTGTTTTGAAGGTACAAAGCATAGCTTTATAGAAATGCTTTGGTTTGCAAAGTATTAAAACTTCGACTTTAGCCTGTCTTGAGCGGAGTCGAAGACTCAGTTTGACAAGAATTAAACACCCGAGGAAAGTTCGTTAAAAAAATCTTTACTAGCTCCCTTCGGGTTTTAAGTCTTCTTCAAGTTTTGTTTAGTCCTCAACCAAAACCCAATCGCCTTTGGAGATCAATGGCTCGGCTTGTTTATACTTCAAGGTTTTGTTTTCTCCGTTTATAACGTGCTTAATCGTTACACGATCGTTACGTCCAATTTTTGGTCTATCACGCACAATGGTTTCCACAACTTCTGGCTGACGTTGTGTGTTTCCTGCTGCTCTAGATTGCGCTGAGCGTTCATCTAAATTAGGAATTTCGTCTTTTTGTGCTTTTAGATTTTCCTTTTTACGGGTTTGTCTTGCTTCCTGAATTGTGTTTTGGGTTTCCTGAGGTAATTCACCTTTAAACAAGAAGGATATCACATCTTTATTTACCTCGTCAATCATCGCTTTAAATAATTCAAACGCTTCAAACTTATAAATTAATAAAGGATCTTTTTGCTCGTGAACCGCCAATTGTACTGATTGCTTCAATTCATCCATTTTACGTAAATGGGTTTTCCATGCATCATCGATTATGGCCAATGTAATGTTCTTTTCAAAATCGGTAATTAATTGTTTACCATTGGTTTCGTATGCTTTTTCTAAATCTGTAACAACGTTTAGGGATTTTACACCATCGGTAAAAGGCACAACGATACGCTTGAATTTATCGCGTTGCGTTTCATATACATTTTTAATAACAGGAAATGCAATTTCCGCATTTCTAGTCATTTTATCTTTATAATGTTGAAAAGCAGCTTTGTAAATTTTAGAGGTAATTTCAATAGCGGTCAATTTTCCGAATTCTTCTTCAGTAACAGGTGAACTCATTGAGAAATAACGAATCAATTCAAATTCGAAATTTTTAAAATCATTCGCACCCTTATTGGTTTCTGAAATTCCTTCCGAAGTATCAAAAATCATGTTGGCTAAATCGACACGCAAACGCTCCCCATTTAAAGCATTGTAACGACGTTTGTAAACTACCTCACGCTGCGCATTCATCACATCATCATACTCCAATAAACGCTTACGGACCCCAAACTGGTTTTCCTCCACTTTTTTCTGTGCCCGTTCAATGGATTTAGAAATCATGGAATGTTGAATCACTTCCCCTTCCTTTAATCCCATTTTATCCATCATTTTCGCGATACGCTCAGAACCAAATAAACGCATCAAGTTATCTTCAAGAGACACATAGAATTGTGAACTTCCGGGATCTCCCTGACGACCCGCACGACCACGTAACTGTCTGTCCACACGACGCGAATCATGACGCTCAGTACCCACAATGGCTAAACCACCTGCTTTTTTTACCTCGTCAGATAATTTAATATCCGTTCCACGACCTGCCATATTGGTTGCAATAGTAACCTGTCCAGTTCTACCTGCTTCATCTACAATTTCTGCTTCTTTTTTATGTTGTTTCGCATTCAATACATTATGGGGTATTTTTCGAATACTCAACATTTTGCCCAATAACTCAGAAATCTCCACCGAAGTTGTACCAATTAAAACGGGGCGACCAGCTTCAGACAATTTCGTTACATCTTCAATAACAGCGTTGTATTTTTCACGCTTCGTTTTATACACTAAATCTTCTTTATCATCACGCGCAATTGGTCTGTTGGTTGGTATTTCAACCACATCCAGTTTATAGATTTCCCAGAATTCCCCAGCTTCGGTAACCGCAGTACCTGTCATACCAGCGAGTTTGCGGTACATTCTAAAGTAATTCTGTAAGGTTACTGTGGCGAATGTTTGGGTAGCATCTTCAATCTTTACATTTTCCTTGGCTTCAATGGCTTGGTGCAATCCGTCAGAATAACGACGGCCATCCATAATACGGCCCGTTTGCTCATCAACAATCATTACCTTGTTGTCCATCACCACATATTGCGTGTCTTTTTCAAACAACGCATATGCTTTCAATAACTGATTTAAGGTATGAATACGCTCAGATTTTACACCAAACTCCTTGAACAGCTCTTCTTTTAATTCGGCTTCTTTCTCTTTTTCAAGATTCTGACTTTCAATTTTGGCAACTTCCAATCCTATTTCTGGCATCACGAAGAAATTAGGGTCGTCCTTACCAGATATATATTCAATCCCTTTATCGGTCAATTCAATTTGATTGTTTTTCTCTTCGATAACATAGTACAATTCCGCATCAATCGTAGGCATTTCGCGGTTGTTATCCTGCATGTAAAAGTTTTCGGTTTTCTGCAATAATTGCTTCACACCTTCTTCAGATAAAAACTTGATCAATGCTTTGTTCTTCGGAATCCCGCGATAGACACGCAATAATTTAATACCACCTTCTTTAGTATCGCCTTCCTTAATTAATTTCTTCGCTTCTGCTAAAACACCCGTTAAATATTTACGTTGTACACTAACAATATCGTCAACCTTAGGTTTTAATTCATTAAATTCATGGCGGTCTCCCTTCGGTATAGGGCCAGAAATAATCAACGGTGTACGAGCATCATCCACTAAAACCGAATCTACCTCATCCACAATGGCGTAGTGGTGCGGACGTTGCACTAAATCGTCTGGCGAATGTGCCATATTATCACGCAAATAATCGAAACCGAATTCGTTGTTTGTGCCGTAAGTAATATCGGCGTTATAGGCTTTTTTACGGGCGTCGGAGTTTGGTTTGTGGTAATCTATACAGTCCACACTCATACCATGAAACTCAAAAATTGGTGCCATCCACGCGCTATCACGTTTTGCCAAATAGTCGTTTACAGTTACCAAATGCACCCCTTTTTCGGCTAGGGCATTCAAATACACAGGTAAGGTTGCTACCAATGTTTTACCCTCACCAGTTTGCATTTCGGCAATTTTACCTTGGTGCAACGCAATACCACCAATAAGCTGCACATCATAATGCACCATGTCCCAAGTAATGGGTTTTCCGGCAGCATCCCAGGAATTTGCCCAAGTCGCATTGTCGCCATCAAGGGTTACGTATTCTTTTTCGCCAGAAATTGTTCTGTCAAATTCATTGGCTTTAACGGTAATAGATGTGTTGTTTACAAATCGTTTTGCGGTTTCCTTAACCACGGCAAAAGCTTCAGGTTGAATCTCGTTCAACACATTTTCAGTAACTTTATAAGCGTCATCTTTTAGCTGGTCAATGCGCTCGTAGATATCTTCGCGCTGGTCGATATCTTCGGTGTTTTCTGCTTCATTTAAAAGATTGGCGATTTGGTCGTTAATCTCTTTTGTGGCTTCCGCGATTTTTGCTTTGAATTCCGCTGTTTTTGCTCTCAGCTCATCGTGAGACAAGGCTTCAATGGCTTTTTCAAAGGTTTTAACTTTATCTACTAGAGGCGTGATGGCTTTAACGTCTTGTTTGGATTTATCTCCAACAAATACTTTTAAGACTGAATCTAAAAAACTCATGTGTGTTTATTTTATATATTTTAACTAGGCTAATCCTAGGTGTTTTCTTTGTTAATCGGGCATTTTTTAAGTGCCATCAAAGATACATTTTGTTATAATTTTTTCGGCAGTTTAGAGCAAAAAAAAAGCCTCAAATCGAGACTTTTTAACTATTCTTTATGCTTTTATTTAATATTCATCTTCATTCCAAAGATAATCTTCATCGGTAGGATAGTCAGACCAAATTTCTTCAATCGAATCATAGGAATCTCCTTCATCTTCAATTGACTGTAAATTTTCAACAACCTCCAAAGGAGCTCCGGTTCTAATAGCGTAATCTATTAATTCGTCTTTTGTTGCTGGCCAAGGCGCATCACTTAAATACGATGCCAATTCTAAAGTCCAATACATTTCTTTTGTGTTTAATTTTCTGCAAAAATAATTTTTTAGTTTAAACACACAAGAAAAAAATGAAATATTTCATATTCTTTATGTTTTAATTTTAAAAATGTAAATAAAAACACTTCAGAATATCAACCGCTCCGCTTTCGTTTAAAAAATGTTTATGAATTAATCTCACTATTTTCATAAGATTTTTTAAACTCATTTTATCATTAATTATAAGAACGTATCTTTTTGTACTCTAAACCCTTGCAATTATTCCTGCGAGGTTATTAATAATGTGGCAAATTAATTATTTGGGCGTTCCCTTCGCTTAAATACCTACAAGGTTTTAAAAACCTTGCAGGAAACGCTACGGTCGGGCTTTCACGAGTCGCTCTTTTCAAGGAGCTCCAACAATCGCTCAATCCCTAACGCGGACCAGTTTGCAGTAGTCAGTAGTCAGTGGGCAGTTAAAGCGCTTATTTGTAAACTTCTGCCTGTTTAACTTCTAGCTTCAAACTTCAGGCTTACCGCTTTTTCGGAATCCACTTAATTTCATTTGCTTGTAAATCAGATGACAACTTTCGTGCCAATACAAAAAGGTAGTCAGAAAGACGGTTTAAATAAGTAAGGGTGTTCGGTTCAAAAGGTTCCATGTCGTTTAAAGCCGAAGCTAAACGTTCAGCACGTCTGCAAACACAACGTGCAATGTGACAGAATGACACCGTTTGATGGCCGCCGGGAAGTACAAAGTGCGTCATTGGTGGTAAAGCTTCGTTCATGGTGTCCATTTCCTGTTCTAAGCGTTCAATATCTTCGGAAGAAATTTTTGGGATATTCAAGCGTTCCTTGCCGTTTTTTAAAATAGCTTTTTCAGGATCTGTGGCTAAAATTGCGCCAACAGTAAACAGTTTGTCTTGAATGCGCATCAATAAATCTTTGTAATCTTGATGGATGTCTTGGTCGCGAATCAGCCCTAAATGCGAGTTTAGTTCATCAACCGTTCCGTAGCTTTCAATGCGTATATGGTGTTTAGGTACACGGGTGCCGCCAAATAGTGCGGTGGTGCCTTTATCTCCTGTTTTTGTGTAGATTTTCATTTTTTATTCTCGCAAAGGCGCAAAGACGCCAAGTTTTTTCAAATTTAAAAGAAATCTTGCTTTAGAACTAATTAAATCTAAATATGACCAAGTATAACTTTAATTTCAGTGTCTAAGATAGACTTTACATCATCGATGAATTCATCTTTAAATTCTGGCCAATTCCAAAAAGTGAATCCAAGATTTGAGAGTGCTAGTGTTTCTCCTAAATCGTAATCATCAATCTTTGAATCTAAATTACAATGGTTACATGTTAAATTTTCTGCTTCATTTTTCGACCAAATATTTAAAGCTGAATGTAATGTACTAAAACTTTCTTGTTGTTCTGAAGTTAAATTTTCAGAGTAGATGTCTTCTTCTGATATTCCATTAAATCTGTTTTTATTACATTTAGGACAAACACAATCAGTAAAAGACGTAAAAGACATGCCAGTAAATACTTCTCTTTCCGTTTTAATTTCTAAACCGCAAACTTGTAATCGAAGTATATTTTCATCGTAACTTACAACACCTAAGTGTTTTTTTCCAGGTTTATAGCCTAATCCTTTTAAGCTCAATACGCAATTTGATAGTTCTTTTTCTATAATTTCTTTAGATTTCAGCCATTGAATAAATTCGCTTGCTAGCTTTTTAGGGTTTTCAACTTCTTTAACTGGACAAATTGTAATATAACTGTCGCTCATTTTTGATTTGATTATTTAATTAGTGAAGTTAGATTATTTTAGAGAACTTTACAAAGGTTTCACGGAGATTCACGCAGATGCGCAGAGGTTTTTAGAGAATTATTTAAACTGTGATTACAAATTGAAAGACACAAAAAAAAGCGACACAGATTTCACGGATTATCACGGATTACTGTTGTGTCTAAAGAATTTCTCTGAAAACCTTTGTACATCTCTGCGTATCTCTGCGAAACAACTCAACCCAAAAACAATCTAAACATCAATGAAACATGATTTTATAACTGTTGAACGATTTTTAACTTCATTTAAAAACGAATCTTTTATTTTTACTACAACCAAATTTAGTGCTATGAAAAAAAATGTGTTGTTACTCCTTGTCCTGCTGTCTTCTATTTATGTTAAAGCACAATCATACATAGGTGCGCTTTCTGATAACTATAGTGGTGTTAACAGCCTCATTTCAAACCCAGCGAATATTGCAGATTCGCGTTTTAAAGCAGATATAAATCTTATAAGTTTTAGTGCGTTTGCTGGTAATGATTATTATGGCGTCAATATTCTGGACGCATTTAAAGATGATTATGATTTTGACTTGGATGCGAAAAAATCGCCGACCATGAACAATAATTTGGGGATTAATATTGATGTTTTAGGGCCTTCGTTTATGTTTAATCTTACCGAAAACAGTTCTATTGCCGTATTTTCTAGAGCAAGATCTTTTGTGAATATCAATGAAATAAATGGAGAAACTGCCGATGCATTGGATGATGACACTTCAGACGATTACAATATCAACGAAGACGATTTCTATTCTTTTGGGCAAACCTGGGCAGAAGTTGGCTTGACCTATGCTAGGGTTATTGTTCATAATGAGCAACATTTTTTAAAAGGAGGTGTTTCAATTAAATATCTACAAGGTGGCGGTAGTGCTTATTTATTGGGGAAAAACGTGACGATAGATTATGACGCCGATGGTACAGATCTGGGAGGAGGGGAAACTACCGGGAGTTTCAATTCTTCGGGAACTTTAACTTATGGGCGTCACGATAATTTTGATGAGAGTGATTACGACTACGAAGTTCCTAAAAACGCAACAGGTTTTGGTGGAGACATAGGTTTGGTTTACGAATTTAGACCTAAGTATGCAGATTATAGTGTTACGCATGCCGATGGAACTTTGCAAACTCAAAAAGATAAAAACAAGTATAAGCTAAAAATTGGGGTGTCTGTTACAGATATTGGGTATATTAATTATGATGATGGTATAGAAGAAACTTTTAATATTACCAATTCGAATATAAGTGAAGAAGACATTGAAAATGAAGATGATTTAAACAATATCTTAAATAATTTATACAGGCTTACAAGTAGGTTTCGAGGTTTTAAGGCGTCTTTGCCAACTGCTGTCCACTTGAATATTGATTGGAATTTAACAAACAAAATATATTTGAATGTAAATACCGATTATTCCCTGGTTTCTAAAACAGCTTTAAATTCCAGTAAAATTTTAAATACCGTATCGTTTACGCCTAGATTCGAAAGTAAATGGTTGAGTTTTTATGTGCCTTTCAGTATTGTAGAATATGGTGGTTTTCAAATAGGTGCGGGTTTAAGAGCTGGGCCATTATATATTGGTTCGGGGTCTTTGGTCTCTGCTTTGTCGAATGATGACAGTAAGAGTGCTGATGTTTTTGCGGGATTGAAACTGCCAATTTATCACTCTAAATCTAAAAATAATGATAGAGATGGTGATGGGGTAGAGGATAAACTAGATAATTGCCCAAATGAAGCGGGACCTATAACAAATGATGGCTGTCCTTTTATGGATAGAGATGTTGATGGTGTTACGGATAACCTGGATAAATGTCCTGATGTGTCTGGGCCTGCGGATAATGATGGGTGTCCTCGAAAAAAAGTGGAAAAGAAAAATATTTAGTTTTAAAATTTTTAAATGAAATTTATATTTACACCCTTATCGTGAAATGTTCTTTTTTTTGCTCTTTCCTAAAAAACACAATGCCCCAGTAAAATGTATCAATAGTTGCGGTAACTTTTGGATGTTCTTTGATAATGTTCCAAGCTTCGGTCATGCCTATAGACCAGTAAATATCATCGAAAATAAACACGGAATCGTTATGGGCGGTTTGAAGTAAAGTCTCAAAATAATTTAGAGTTGCTTCCTTTTGGTGGTTGCCGTCAAAAAAGATTAAATCGTATTTATTTGAAGTTAATTTTTCAATTTCATTGTCAAAATTGCCTGTTATTAATTTGATGTTATTCAACTGTTGCAAGTCGAAATTAGTTTTAGTGTATTTTGAAATTTCTGGGCAACCTTCAATGGTCGTTATTTCAGATTTTGGATTCCCTAAACTTAAAGATTGAGTGGCAAATCCTAATGAAGTACCAAGTTCAAGAACTGAATTAGGTTTAAAGTAGTTTGTAATTCTGTAAAGTAATTTGGCGTTTTTATTTGAAATACAAACGTGCTTTATAATATCTGAAACTTTACGAGATCTAGATTTAATTTTTTGACTTCCGGCGCCTAAATCTGTAACATTTATTTTATGATTAGTTCTTTTTAATCGTTTTTTGAAATCTTCAATTTTATGGTAATCTTTATATTTCGATGTGTCATAAAAACATGTAGTGACCAAATCGTACACAAAAGGGGAGTGCACGCCATGTTGGTTGGTGGATTTTAAAAGGAACTTTATGTATTGTCTTATTTGGTAAAACATTTGTTAGTTTTCAGTCTCAGTCTCAGTCTCAGTCTCAGTCTCAGTCTCAGTTTTCAGTTAGTAATGTCTATATTTCAAATTTTTGCTATCTATTTTCCACATTAGCCCAAACCTACCCGTCCTCGGTCATCCGTCTTCCGTCAAATTTCAATCTCAATCTTCAAGTTTAGCAGACAACTCAAACCAACGTTCCTCTTTAGCTTCAATAGTATCAATAATACCTTGAAGTTCATCAGATAGTTTTTTGATCTCATCTTGGGATAGCTCAGGATTATTAAATTTACTTTCCAATGCTTTCTTGTCGTATGCCAAAGACTTTAATTTGCTTTCAATATTCTTCAATTCTTTTTCTTCATTGTAGGACAATTTAGAAGCGTCATTCTGTTTCCAAGATTGCTTGTCTTTTTTATCTTCCGAAGTTTTAGAAATTACAGGTTGGCTATCTTCATACACGCGATAATCAGAATAATTACCTGGAAAATCCTCAATAACACCTTCGCCTTTAAAAACGAATAAATGATCGATCACTTTATCCATAAAATAACGATCGTGGGTAACGACAATCACACAGCCGGGGAAATCCAACAGAAAACTTTCCAAAACATTCAGGGTTACAATATCCAAATCGTTGGTAGGTTCATCTAAGATTAAAAAATTCGGATTTTGAATTAAAACCGTACATAAATACAATCGCTTACGCTCCCCACCACTCAATTTTTCAACAAAATCGTACTGCTTTTTTCTGCTGAATAGAAAACGTTCCAGCAATTGTTGCGCACTAATTTGACGTCCTTTCTTCAATGGAATATAATCGCCAAATTCACGAATGACATCAATAACCTTTTGCTCTGGTTTTATGGTGATACCGTTTTGGGTATAATATCCAAATTTCACGGTTTCGCCTTTAACCACTTTTCCTCCATCTGGTTGGGCGGTTTGGGTTAAAATATTTAAAAACGTGGTTTTTCCAGTACCGTTTTTCCCAATAATACCAACGCGTTCGCCTTTTTTAAAGGTATAATCAAAACCGTTGAGAATAATTTTATCCTTAAACGCTTTTGTAACTTTATGAAACTCTAAAATCTTGCTGCCAAGACGTTCCATATTTAGTTCTAGCTGCACCTCATGGTCGTTTCTTCGTTGGTGCGCACGATGTTTTATATCGGCAAAATCATCAATTCTAGATTTGGATTTTGTGGTTCGCGCTTTAGGTTGTCTGCGCATCCAATCCAATTCTTTTTTAAAGAGTTGTTTTGCCTTCCCTGTTTCTACAGATTGTTGCTCTATTCTCGCATCCCGCTTTTCTAGATAATAGGTGTAGTTGCCCTTGTAGCTATAAAGTTCGCCTTCGTCCAATTCAATAATTTCGTTACACACACGCTCTAGAAAGTACCTATCGTGCGTGACCATAAAAAGTGTAATATTTTCTTTTGCGAAAAAAGATTCTAACCATTCTATCATTTCCAAATCTAAATGATTGGTAGGTTCGTCTAAAATTAATAAATCAGGTTTATTGATTAAGGCATTGGCAAGTGCGAGACGTTTTTTTTGTCCACCGGAAAGTGTACTTACTTTATGTTCTAAATTTTCAAGCTTTAATTTAAAAAGAATTTGTTTGTAAAGTGTTTCAAAATCCCATGCTTGATGGCGTTCCATGGCTTCAAAAGCAGCTTGATACGTATCTGTGTCCTCTGGATTTAAAAGTGCTTTTTCATAATTTGAAATTACTTTTAAAATCGGGTTGTCACTTGCAAGGATAGCATCTTCAATGGTAAGTTGACCATCAAATTTAGGGTCTTGTGATAGAAACGACACTTTGATATCTTTTCTGTAAATAATCTCACCAGAATCGGAAGTATCATCGCCAGATAAAATATTTAAAATGGACGTCTTACCTGTACCATTTTTTGCTACAAATGCTATTTTTTGATCTTTATGGATACTGAATGAAATATTTTCAAAAAGTGTAAGTTCTCCATAAGATTTAGAGATGTTTTCAACTGTTAGATAATTCAATGGAACGATTTTTTGCAAATAACGGATAAAAAACCAAAAAATCCTTTAGTATTTCCTTTTATATCTTAGAGAGAACATACAATTGCTATGAAAATCATAGTACCATAAAAATCGATTAAAGTTTTATAATTCACGATGAAAAGCTATATTTGCCCAAAACAGTCCTCTCTAATGAAGAAATGCGTTTTACTAGCTTGCATTGTTGTATTTGCACTATTTTCCTCTTGTATTCCTTATAAAGACACGTTGTATTTACAGCATAAAAATATAGCGACTGACTCTATGCAAGTTATTGTAGAAAAGCAAAAACCTTATCGTGTTCAGATCAATGATATTTTAAACATTCGGATAAAAGTTACAGACCAAAAAAATGCTGAGATATTTAATCCCGTTGGTGAGGGTAATTTAAATGCGAGTAGTGCAGAACGTGCTTATTTTGATGGGTTTACGATAGATTTACATGGCGAAATTAAAGTGCCTATTTTAGGAAACATAAACGTTTTGGGCTATACTACCGTCGAAATAGAAGAGATTATTAAAAAGAAGCTTTTAGAAGAAGCTTTTAAAGAAACCGCTAAAATATTTGTTACCGTAAAACTAACAGGGTTAAGATATACGGTTACAGGAGAAGTAGGAAGTCCGGGAACGCAAACCTTATTTCAGGAACGTGTAAACATATTTGAAGCAATTGCCAATTCTGGAGAAATAAGAGATACAGGGAATAAAAAGGATGTACTATTGATTAGGCAATATCCGCAAGGACAAAAAATATTTCATCTTGATATGACTGATGTAAATATTATGAATTCCCCTTATTATTATATTCAACCCAATGATATAATTTACGTAAAACCATTAAGACAAAAATCTTGGGGCACGGGAACAAATGCATTGCAAAATATTGCTTCTGTCGCAACCATTTTGTCATTATTAACTACAACATTATTATTACTCAGAAATTAAGATAGTTATGGCTAAATTCGAGTTTGAAAACAATGATGATTTTGATTCTGGAGGCGGAATGTCTTTCGATTTTAAAGGTTTTATTTTTAAACTCATGGCCTATTGGTGGCTATTTATTATAAGTATTGCTTTAGGTTTTGTAATCGCTTATTTTGTTAACGATAGAAAACAGAATATATATAGTTTGGAGTCCTTGATCTCGGTAGAAAACGATCAAAATCCCTTTTTTACCGCCAATACTAGTATTTCGTTCAATTGGGGCGGTGTTTCTGATAAGGTAGGGAAAGTCATCACCACTTTGCAAACTAGAAAGCATAACACCTTAGTTGTAGATTCTCTTCAATTTTATATCAACTACTTGGTTGAAGGTAAATACAGAAAAGACAATGTTTATAAGAATGCACCTTTTTATGCAGATATAGATAAGCTTAAAGGGCAAATGTTAAACATCCCGATTGGGATTCGGTTTTTGAACGATCAAGAATTCGAACTGTTTTTAACTTTTGAATCTGAACATATATCTGTACAGCATTATGACGATAAATCAATTAGTAGTGCATCTGTCAAACTAGGAACGTTTAAACAGACCTATACATTTGGAGAATCAATCAATTTGCCTTTTTTTAACGGTAGCATTGTTAAGAGGGATAACGCCAATATTAATCCTGGTTCTGAATATTTCATAAGGTTTTCGAATTTTGATGGCGTTGTAAATAGTTATAAAACAGCGGTAAGATCTTCCGTGTTTTCTAAAAACTCACCTTCTGTTCTTAGGCTAAGATTAAATGGTAACAATAAATCAAAAATAGTAGATTATTTAAATGCAACGTCTTCAATTTTAAGTAGAACAGAATTAGAGCGTAAAAACCTTTATGCCACAAATACCATAAAATTTATAGATAGTAGTTTACAAGCTGTAAATTTAAATTTAAAGGACTTTTCTAGTGAGATGAACTCGTTTAGAAAGAAAAATAAAGTATTTGATCTGGATGAGGAAATGATTCAAACCTCTTCAAAACTACAGTCTTATGAATTGGAAAAAGAAGGGGAAAACAGAAAGCTTAACTACATAAATAGTCTAGAAGAGTATATCAATACCAAGAACAATTACGTAGATATAGCGGCTCCAACTACCGTAGGTATTAGTGAAATGAATATTATCAATAGTGTTGGAAAAATAACCACCTTATCCATAGAGCGACAGAATCTAGAATCTATTGCCCATGAAGATTCAGAATTGTTTGGAGCATTAGATAGAAAAATTGAGTCAGAAAAGAAAGTTCTTTTAGAAACTATTAAAGCTACAAAGCGAACTATTAATATTCAAATAAATACTATAAACAGGCAAATAGCGACTTTGGAGTCCAAGTTGGGGAAGTTACCAGAGAGCCAACAGAAATATTTAAAAATTCAGCGTAAACTAAATTTAAGTCAAGAAGCATATAATGTGTATATGGCAAAGCGTAGCGAAGCAGCTATTGTTAAAGCTGCAAATGTCTCAGATATTAATATTATAGATGCTGCAAAGGATATTGGAGAAGGACCAATTGGCCCAAATAAAAACTTAAACTACATGATGGCGCTTATGTTAGGCACTTTTATTCCTGTAGTTTTAATATTTGTAGTGTTTTTGTTAGATAATACTATAAAAGGTGTTGAAGATGTAGAGCGATTATCTAAAATTCCTGTTTTAGGGCTTATAGGTAAAGATGCCCATGAAAACAGTTTGGTTGTTTTTGATAAGCCAAAATCTGCTGTGGCTGAGGCTTTCCGTTCTATAAGATCTAGTTTAGAATTTATATATAGAAGACAAGGTAAAACAAATTCAAGAGTTGTACTACTAACGTCTTCCGTTAGTGGCGAAGGAAAAACGTTTTGCTGCATAAATATTGCTACTGCTTATGCGGTTTCGGGCAAGAAAACCATATTATTAGGCTTGGATTTAAGAAAACCAAAAATTGTTGAAGATTTTGGAATTTCAAACAAGAAAGGAATCGTTAATTACCTGATTGATGAATTGGAAATAGAAGATGTAATTCATAAAACACATATTCCAAATTTAGATGTCATACCGTCAGGTCCAGTTCCACCAAATCCTTCCGAATTATTAATTGGAGAAAATTTAGAACGTCTTATAGAAAAGTTAAAGATTACTTATGATATGATTGTGCTGGATACACCACCGTTAGGATTGGTCACAGATGCATTAGATTTAGTAAAATATGCAGATGCATCTCTATTTGTTTTGAGACTTAATTACACACGAAAAGGGATGTTGGAATTAATTAACGCAAAATACAAATCTGGTGAGATAAAAAACTTAAGCTATATTCTTAATTTTTATAAGCATAAATCTGCACATAAGTATGGTTACGGCTATGGTTATGGCTACGGTTATGGTGTTTATGGAAATGCATATCATGAAAAATCCGAAAAAAACACTCTTTTAGACCGAATAAAACACTTTTTTAAGTTAAAAAAATAGAAGACATCAATCTCAAAAAAAAAATATATTGAACGCACCTAGCGATAATAATTGGTTATATACCATATCATCCAAGAAAAAATTAATTGATTTTAACTTTAAGGAAATTTGGAGATATAGAGACCTATTAATGCTTTTTGTTAAGCGCGATATTGTTACGGTATATAAACAAACAATATTAGGACCACTTTGGTATTTGATAGAACCATTGTTTACCTCAATAATTTTTACACTAATTTTTAATAATGTTGCCAATATTTCAACGGGCGGCGTGCCTCCTTTTTTGTTCAACTTAGCGGGCATCACTATTTGGAATTATTTTAAGGTGTGTTTTATGGCTACTTCCAATACGTTTTCAACTAATGCGGCAATTTTTGGGAAAGTTTATTTCCCCCGCATCATTGTGCCTTTATCTGTGGTAATTTCTAACTTGTTAAAGTTCTCTATTCAGCTACTAATTTTTGGATGTATCTATTTTTATTATTACAAACATGGCGCAACAATTAGCTTAAACAGTCACATCTTTTTATTTCCTATAATGGTGTTGATTATGGGGTTTTTAGGATTAGGCCTAGGGATGATAATTTCGTCTTTAATAACAAAATATAGAGATTTAAAAATATTAATAGGTTTTGGGTTACAGCTATTAATGTACCTATCGGCTGTTATGTATCCAGTATCTTTTTTTATTGAAAAATTACCAGAATATGCATGGATTGTAAAATACAATCCCTTAACCTTTGTGATAGAATCTGTTAGATACATGCTATTGAATACAGGTTTTTTTGATATGAATAGATTTATTTATACCGTGACGTTGACTATTGTAATATTTTTTATTGGAATTATTGTTTTTAATAAAACAGAAAAGAGTTTTATTGACACAATTTAGAAATTAAACCATAGTTTACTAAAGAAGAAATTAATGAGTGATATTATACTAAAAGTAGAAAACTTAAGCAAACAATATCGTTTGGGGCTAGTGGGTGCAGATACTATTAGTGATGATTTAAAACGCTTGTGGTATAAAGTAAGAGGAAAAGATGATCCGTTTTTAAAAGTAGGTGACGCAAATGATAGAAGTGCTAAGCAAAATTCAGATTATGTTTGGGCCTTACAAGATATTAACTTTGAAGTAAAACAAGGAGAGGTTTTAGGCATCATAGGAAAAAACGGTGCAGGAAAATCTACTTTATTAAAAATTTTATCTAAAATAACAAGACCAACAACTGGGAGTATAAAATCAAGAGGAACCGTAGCTTCATTACTAGAAGTGGGTACTGGTTTTCATGGGGAGCTTACAGGGAAGGAGAATATTTATTTAAATGGTGCCATTCTTGGAATGACCAAGAAAGAGGTGGCCTCAAAAATAGACGATATCATAGCTTTTTCTGGATGTGAACGTTATATAGATACTCCGGTAAAACGTTATTCTAGTGGAATGTCAGTTAGATTAGCATTTGCTGTTGCAGCTTTTTTGGAGCCCGATATCTTGATTATTGATGAAGTTTTGACAGTAGGTGATGCTGAGTTTCAAAAAAAGGCTATAGGTAAAATGCAGGACATTAGTCAGGGGGAAGGAAGAACAGTTTTGTTTGTAAGCCATAACATGGCAGCTGTAAAAACCTTATGTACTAGAGCAATTATTTTAGAGCATGGAAAAATTGTTTTTGAAGGCGAAACAGACAAGGCCGTGAGTTATTATTTAAAAGGAGATGCAACCCATAATAATTCAAAAGTATTTGGTGCGAAATATGAGAATACTATTTTTAATTTAGAAAAGATTATAATAAAGAATACAAATAAAGATAAAAATAAGCCTATTGTTGAAAGTGATGAAATAGAAATAATTACAAATATTATTTTCAAAAATGCAGATGTAAGCCGTTATCACATTACCTATCATTTATATAACGAATTAGGAGAAGCACTTTTTTCATTTTCGCATCCTGAAATAAATTTAAATAAAGGATCAAACGAATTACGCTGTTATTTTCCTTCAAACTTTCTGCAATCAGGAGAGTATTTTTTATCATTTTTTATTATTGAAGATAATAAAAAGGCTGTTTTTCATGAGAGGGATATCATCTCTTTTATAATTGTGGACAGGGCAAGAGAGCTTGGAGCGTATATGGGGAAAGAGCCAGGTTATATAAGACCAGTATTTAAGTGGATTAATAAGATGAAATGATTAAAGTTACTAAAACCTTTTTACCTCCCCAAGAAGAATATCAGGCTATATTAAAAAAAGCTTGGGATGCAAATTGGATAACAAATAGAGGGCCTCTAATACAGGAATTAGAAGGTAAATTAAAAAGTTATTTATCGGTTCCTAATATCATAGCAACTACCAATGGTACCTTGCCTTTACAAATAGCAATAAAAGCATTAAATCTTAAAGGCGAAATAATTACAACGCCTTTTAGTTATGTAGCCACAACATCATCAATTAAGTGGGAAGGTTGTACTCCAGTTTTTGTAGATATCCATCCAGAGTATTTAACCATTGATGAAACAAAAATAGAAGCTGCAATAACCTCAAAGACTTCAGCAATATTAGCAACTCACGTATTTGGAAATCCATGTAATGTTGAAAAAATTGAGGCTATAGCTAATAAACATGACTTAAAGGTAATTTATGATGCAGCACATTGTTTTGGAGTAAGCTATAAAGGACGGTCCGTTTTTAATTTTGGAGATGTAAGTACCTGTAGTTTTCATGCCACAAAATTATTTCATACAGGAGAAGGAGGCGCACTATTTACTAAAAGCGATACCTTAAACGATAAATTATTTTATCATCATAATTTTGGACATGATGGTCCCGAAGCTTTTCAAGGTATAGGCATTAATGCAAAAATGAGTGAACTTCAAGGAGCTATGGGGTTAGCAGTTTTACCATACATGGAAGACATCTTAAATAAAAGAAAAATTATTTGTGATAACTATACAACAGCTTTTAAAAACTCTAGCTTACAATTGCTTAAAATTAGAAAGCATACAGATTGGAATTATAGTTATTACCCTGCGATTTTTCAAGATGAGAAACAATTGTTAAAAGTGCAAGAAGCTTTGATGAAAAAACAAATTAATACTAGACGCTATTTTTATCCAAGTTTAAATAATATTATCTACGTTAAAAAAGATGAAAAAGTAATATCAGATCATATTTCTAAACGGATATTATGTTTGCCTCTTTATCATGATTTACCAATCACAGATGTACAGAGAATTATTTCAATAATTTTAGAGCAGTTATGAAAGTAGCAATAATGCAGCCTTATTTATTCCCTTATATAGGATACTTTCAATTAATTAATTGTGTGGATACCTTTGTTATTTATGATAATATAGAGTACACAAAAAAAGGGTGGATAAATAGAAACCGTATTTTGGTAAATGGAACTGATAATTATTTTACAATTCCATTAAAGAAATCTTCGGATTTTTCGTTAGTTTCTGAAAAAGAAATAGCAGAAAATTTTAAAAAAGAGTTACATAAAATTTTAAACAGAGTTGAAGCTTCATATAGAAAAGCACCATATTTTGAAACTGTTTTTCCTCTATTAAAAAAAATACTATCTAGCAATCATACTAATTTGTTCAAGTATATTTATTTTTCATTAATGGAGGTCTTAAAATTTTTGGAGATTAACACCAAAATAATAGTCTCTTCGGAAATTGATATCGATCATACTCTAAAATCTCAAAGTAAAGTAATTGCAATATGCGAAAAATTGCATGCAGACACATATATTAACGCAATTGGAGGTATGGAATTATATCATAAAAACGACTTTAAGAAGAAAGATATAGTGCTCGGATTTATTAAATCTGACCCTATTTCATACACGCAATTCGATAACGATTTTATACCTTGGCTGTCCATAATAGATGTCATGATGTTTAATTCAAAAGGTAAAATTCAAGAATACTTAAAAAGTTATTCGTTGCAATAAAAAAATATCTATGTTCAAATGGAAAAAGTTAGGTAGGGTTTTTAATCCTAGTGAGTATGAGGACAGACCACATTGGATGAATGGATTTGCGCAAGCACCTTCAGCAATCATTCATGATAACTTTATAAGAATTTACTTTTCCTGTCGTCCGAGACCAGATAAAAAAGGTCAGTACGTGAGCTATTCTGCATATGTAGATTTAGATAGAACAAATCTTTTCAAAATAATTGATGTAGGCAAAGAACCAATTTTAGAATTAGGTAAACTGGGAACTTTTGATGAGTTTGGCACTTACCCCGCATCTGTAATTGAGCATGAGGGCAAATACAGGGTGTATTATGCGGGCTGGACTAGATGTGAATCTGTGCCATTTAACGTAGCTATAGGTGTAGGATTTAGCGAGAATAATGGAAAAACTTTTAAAAAAATAGGAGATGGTCCAGTTTTATCCTATTCCCAAAACGAGCCATTTATACTAAGTGGTCCTAAAATAAGAAAGTTCAATGGTATTTGGTACTTGTTTTATATCGCAGGAAAACGATGGATTTTGGACAATGGAAAACCAGAGCCAGTTTATAAAATTAGAATGGCTACTTCAAACGACGGCATAAATTGGAAAAAATTAGATAGAGACATCGTAAGTTCCGTTTTGGGAGAAAATGAAGCACAGGCGAGTCCAGATGTTATTTTCTTAAACGGTAAGTATCATATGTTTTTTTGTTACAGAAGTGGCACTAACTATAGAGGTAAAGAAAACGGATATAGAATAGGTTATGCCTGTTCAGACGATTTAATGAATTGGACACGAAACGATTCTAAAGTTGGTATAGATGTTTCAGATGAAGGATGGGATTCTGAAATGATTAGCTACCCTCATGTTTTAGAGTTGGATAATGAAATTTATATGTTTTATTTAGGCAATGGTGTGGGGAAACACGGTTTTGGACTTGCTAAATTAATAGTTGATTGATGGCTATGAAGTGGATAAATAAAAGAAAGTTATTTGACCCAACTACATTTAAATTGGCGAATGGTTGTACAGAGTTTGCGCAATCGCCTCAAACAATTGTTTTTGATGATTTTGTTAGAATATATTTTTCGACCCGTAAAAAGGATAAGACTTCGGGTAAATACCTTAGTTTTATTGCTTTTATTGACGTAGATAAAAAATTGGAGAACATACTAAATTCTTCCTCAAACGAAATTATACCTTTGGGAGAGTTAGGGACTTTTGATGAGCATGGAGTTTTCCCGATTAATGTTTTAAAAGATGGAGATAGAATTTTAGCCTATACAACCGGTTGGAGTAGAAGAGTAAGTGTTTCGATTGAAACATCAATTGGTTATGCTGTAAGCGATGATAACGGACTTACTTTTAAAAAGCAGGGAAATGGGCCTATATTAAGTTCTTCAATCAAAGAACCTGTTTTGGTAGGCGACGGCTTTGTTAAAAAATATGATGGCATCTATCATATGTGGTATATATTTGGAAAAAAATGGATACCTGCAAAAGAAAAAGAACCCGAAGCAAGAGTCTATAAAATAGCACATGCAATTTCAGCTGATGGTATTTTATGGGAAAAAGAAGAGGGGGTTCAAATAATTTCTGATGTATTGAACGAAGACGAATGTCAAGCTTTACCTACTGTTATAAAAATAGGCAATAGATATCACATGTATTTCTGTTTCAGAGAAGCTACCGATTTTAGAAAAAATCCAAAGCGGGGTTATAAATTAGGCTATGCATATTCAGATGATTTAAAAAATTGGATCCGTGATGATGAAAATTCTGGGATTAATCCAACATTAGGAGAATGGGACTCAGATATGAAGTGTTATCCACATATATTCGACTGTAATTCTAAAGTATATTTGTTGTATAATGGTAATGAATTTGGAAAATATGGATTTGGTATTGTTGAGTTAGACACCAATACAAGTAAACATTAAATTTGGTACATTACAACATTAATATAGCAACAGAAAACGATATTTTATCACACTTAATAAAATGTGATAATGAGTTTTTCCCAAAATTAAGCGAGAGGGTTAATATTGAAGATTACGCTACAAAATTATTCAAAATGTCAACTACTTTTGAAGCTTGGGATAAAAAAGTATTAGTAGGGTTTATTGGTGCATATTTTAATAAGGAATCCAAAATAGCATTCATTTCCAATTTAAGTGTTTTGCCTAAGTATCAAAATAAAGGAATAGCAAGTAAGTTAATTAATCAAGCTGTAAAATATGCAATTAGCGATGATTTTGATACTATGAAGCTTGAAGTTAATAGCAGTAACGAAAAAGTGATATCTTTTTACAGGAAACACAATTTTAAATGTATTTCCAAGAATTTGGACATCGTAACAATGAGTTTAGAGTTAAAGTAATTAAAGATGAATAATAGAGATTATAATCAAGAATTTAAAGATACTAAAGATCATAATTATGCCTATAATTTTGATTTTGATGTCATGCATCCTTTTATGTTGAAATCGTTTTCTCCTTTTTTTAAAAAAGGAAACTTACTTGAACTTGGTAGTTTTAAAGGAGATTTCACGAAGAGATTTTTACCCTATTTTGATGATATAACTTGTGTGGAAGCTTCCGATGAGGCAATTGAAATAGCGAAAAACAATTTAGGAGAAAAAGTAAAGTTTGTAAACGCGTTATTTGAAACCGTCACGCTTCCTAAAAAGTATGACAATATTGTTTTAACCCATGTTTTAGAACATCTTGATGATCCTGTACGAGTTTTAAAAAGGATTAATGATGAATGGTTAACTGATAATGGGCGGTTTTTTTTAGTTTGCCCTAACGCAAATGCACCTTCAAGACAAATAGCGGTTAAAATGGGATTAATTAGCCATAATTCTGCAGTAACACCTTCTGAAAAGGAACATGGCCACCATATTACCTATACTTTAGATACTCTGGAACGTGATGCCAAAAAGGCGGGATTAAAGGTCATTCATCGCTCTGGAATATTCTTTAAGGCATTAGCCAATTTTCAATGGGATAAACTAATGCAAACAGATATCATTTCTAAAGAGTATTTAGATGGCTGTTATGAGCTGGGGCAGCAATACCCAGATTTATGCTCAAGTATATTTTTAATGTGTGAAAAAGGATAGAACTATGGACACACCCTTGCTTTCGGTATGCTTAATAACTTATAATCATAAAGATTTTATCCGTCAAGCCATAGATGGTGTTTTAATGCAAGAAGTTGATTTTTCATATGAATTAATTATTGCAGATGATTTTTCTACTGATGGTACCAGGGATATTCTGTTAGAATACAAAGCAAAGTATCCAGATGTAATAAAACTAATATTGCAAGAGTGTAACATAGGGCCAGCAAAGAATTGGATGGACCTGATTACCTCTCCAGACTCAAAAGTAAAATATATAGCCTATTTTGAAGGAGATGATTATTGGACTGATACTTTAAAACTTCAAAAACAGGTAGACTTTTTAGAGTCAAACTTAAATTACAGTATTTGTTTTCATAAAGTCAAAATATTACGAGATGATACTTTTTTAGAAGATACTATTACCGAAGCTAGATATAATAATATAAAGGAATTACCAGCATCAGTTGAAGATTTGTTAACGCAAGGAAATTTTATTAATACAGCTTCAGCGGTGTTTAGAAACAACAACATTAAATTTCCCTTTGAGTTTAGTTATAGTACTGTTGGCGATTATTTTTTACATATTATTAATGCGCAATATGGATTTATTAAACAACTAGACGAAGTAATGTCCGTTTATCGCAAGGGAGTAGGGGTGTATTCAGGATTGCCGACTGAAAAAATGCTTGAAAAAATAATTATTTATCAAACATGTATTCTATCTTACTTAAAAAACAATGACCATAAAGAAATTTTATTAGATAAAACGATTAAGACTATTAAAGAGCTGGTTAATATTAGTACAGAAAAAGAATATTTGGCTCGTGTTTTAAGTTTTAAATCCTTATTTAGGATTGCGTTGTTGAAATTAAAAAAGAAAGCGGTTGAATAATTTTACACAAATACATTTAAAAACAAGTAACCTAGATATCTATACCATTAGAAAAACTATATTTAGTGTTTTAAAAGAAAACACGAATAAGTTTTCAGGGCGTCTTTTAGATATTGGTTGCGGTAAAATGCCTTATAAAAGTCACATATTAGAACATAGTGACGTAAAAGAATATACAGGTTTAGATATAGAAAGTGCCATAGAATATGATAGTAAAGTAAAGCCAAACTTTACTTGGGACGGTAAATCAATGCCATTTGAAGATAATAGTTTTGAGTGTGCCTTCGGGACAGAGGTTTTAGAACATTGTCCTGAGCCAGAAATAGTATTAAAAGAAACTTTTAGGGTATTAAAAAAAGGAGGTGTTTTCTTTTTTACAGTTCCTTTCTTATGGAATTTACATGAGGTGCCACATGACGAATACCGTTACACACCTTTCTCGTTAGAGCGACATTTAAAAAATAGTGGTTTTAAAGCTATTGAAATAAAAGCAACAGGAGGGTGGCATGCATCTATGGCTCAAATGCTGGGGCTTTGGGTAAGAAGAAGTGATATGTCTAGCTTTAAAAGGAAAAATTTATCAAAACTCTTAAAGCCTGTTATATCTTATTTATTGAAACATGATAAAGCACATAACGTTGTGTTTAAAGAAGGACAAATGATAACTGGGTTATATGGCATTGCAAGAAAATAGAATAGCGATGGTTTCGCCGTTGTTAAATGTGTATTCAGAAACATTTATACAACAACAAAAAAACAGACTTAAAGGTTCTGTCTTCTATTATTATGGAGGTAATCTACCAACGCATTTAGAGAATCATGGCAAATTGTTAAGCCGTACACTTTCACTTAAAAACAAAATCTACAGAAAGCTTGGTTTTACAACATTTAACAAGAATGAAATTGCTTTTATTAAATCCTTAAAAAAGCATAAAATACAAGTGGTTTTAGCCCAATATGGGATGAC
Organism: Algibacter sp. 2305UL17-15; assembly: GCF_040720935.1. Taxonomy (NCBI): domain Bacteria; kingdom Pseudomonadati; phylum Bacteroidota; class Flavobacteriia; order Flavobacteriales; family Flavobacteriaceae; genus Algibacter; species Algibacter sp. 2305UL17-15. The sequence continues at coordinate 71,632 of NZ_JBFDAE010000017.1, read as the reverse complement.
GGCACATCAGATTATAAAAATTTGTGAGCACTTAAAAATTCCATTAGTAACCCATTTTCATGGATACGATGCTTCCGTTCTATCTATCATTGAAAAGCACAATAATTACAAAGATGTTTTCAGGTATAGTAGTTCTGTTATTGCGGTTTCAAAGGTTATGAAACATAGATTTTTGGTATTAGGCTGTCCAGAAGATAAAATTGTTTATAACACCTATGGACCAGATCCTTCATTTTTAGATATACATCCAAATTTTTCTAAAAAAACCTTCATTGCACTAGGGCGCTTTGTTGATAAGAAAGCTCCTTATTATACCATTTTGGCTTTTAGTAAAGTTTTAAAAAAACATCCGGATGCTAAACTAGTACTAGGTGGCGGTGGCGTATTGTTAGAGGTGTGTGAAAATATAGTAAAGTCTTTAAAAATTGAAAATAGTGTATCATTTCCTGGCGTTATATCTAGAGAGCAATTTATAGAAATACTATCCACTTCACTTGCTTTTGTGCAACATTCTATAACTGCCAACTCTGGAGACCAAGAAGGAACTCCTGTTTCTATTATAGAAGCTAGTGCTGCCGGTGTACCAGTAGTTTCCACATACCACGCAGGGATCCCGGATGTTATAGAACATGATAAAACAGGGTTACTTTGTAAAGAACATGATATTGAGACCATGAGTTTAAATATGATGAAGATTTTGGATGATGTTCACTACGCAAAACAATTAGGAAATGCAGGAAAAGAAAGAATAAAAGAACTATTTACGATAGAGCGCCATATACAAGTGCTTGATGATGTGATAGACAATGCAATTCATAAAAATACTTAATTGTCGCTGTTAAATTATGAATCCATTAATTTCCATATTAATTCCAACGTATAATAGGGCAGGCCTTATTGGGGAAACTCTTGCTTCTGTGTTAGGACAAGAATATAAAAAGTGGGAATGTATAGTTGTGGATGATGGTAGTACAGACGAAACGGATAAAATATTAAATGCCTTTTGTAAAATAGATAGTAGATTTATATATGCCCATAGACCTTCCAATAGACAAAAAGGGGCAAATGCATGCCGTAATTATGGTTTTGAAATAAGCAAAGGGGACTTCATTCAATTATTGGATTCTGATGATATTTTGGAACCTAATTGCTTATCAGAAAGAGTTAATCTTATCGTTAAAAGTCCAGACACAGATGTGTTAGTTAGAGATACAGGGGTAATTGTAGATGCAAACAAAGAGTTTACTGCCATAAATATAGATCCTGACAAAAAAAGTAGAGAAGCTTATTTAAGACTATTTCTTAGCTATCATGTACCTTGGCATACATCTTCAGCTTTATATAAAAGAAACGTTTTTAGCACTTGTAAGTTTGATGAACGTCTAGCTAGGTTTCAGGATGTGAGTTTCAATATAAAAATACTTTCGGCAAATAAAGATTTAAACATTTTAAGAAACCCAAAAATTGATACCTTTTATAGAGTTGAAAAAGAAAAGAAAATAACAAAAACCTTTTTATGTATTTTAATGAAGTCCCTATCTAGATTCAATACAATACATACCAATTTGAGTCATAATATAAATTACAAAAGTGATTTAAGGTTATTTAATATAAATTTTTTCAATGATTATTTTTTAGATAGAATAAAAGAAAACAAAAAGGATGTTTTTATTTTGATTATTAGTTATTTAAAAGGGAATTTGTTCAGTCTGAAACAAAAATTTTATTTTGTACTGTGTTTTATATTTTATGCTACAGGAATAATTCACATAAAAGGAATTGGAATGTATCGTTTTAATAAAGCTTACACAAAGGTTTTCAAATCCGAATGATGATATGGCTTCAAAGATTTCTGTAGTACTCCCAGTATATAATGTTGAAGCATACATTGAAGCATGTATCGACTCCTTATTGTTACAATCTGTTCAAGATTTTGAAATCATCGTAATCGATGATTGTTCAACAGATAACACAATTAATTTAATTGAATCCTATAAAGATTCAAGAATTATAATTATAGAAAAAGATAGTAATAAAGGGCTGATAGATAGCTTGAATTTAGGTTTTGAAATGGCTAGGGGCACCTATATTGCTAGAATGGATGGCGATGATATTAGCATGCCCAATCGGTTTGAAAAACAATTGCAAGTTTTAGAAAATAATCCTGAAATAGATGTTTGTGGGTGTTGGCTTCAAGAGTTTGGAAAAACAAATAACATTATAAGGCACAAAGAAACCCATGACGAAATAGTTACCAACATGTTATCGAGCTGCGCTATGAGTTTGGGAACAGTCATGATAAGACGAAAAGCCATAACAGGTGTTAAGTTTAATGAAAACAAAAAACATGTAGAAGATTATGATTTTTGGTCCAGAATTGCATGGTCATGTACATTCTATAATATACAAGAAGTGCTTTACCATTATAGGATTCACGATACACAGGTATCGACCATACATAAGCAAATTCAGTTAGATGGAGACGTTGCAATTAAGCTTTCTTTGTTTAAAAAACTTAACTATAATACAAATGTATTTCCAGATGAATTAATAACAAAAATGTTAGTATTAAATAAACCGGTAACCCTAACAGATTTTGGATTATTTATAAAATGGCTAAAAAAATTAGCGGTTATAAATAAAAAAAAGAATGTTTTCCTTCATCACGAATTCAAGGCTATTTTGAAAAGATTTCGAAGAACTTTGCTATTCTCACTTTATTTTAAGAAAACATCTATAGGTATTACCAAGCAATGGAGAATTAAGGCATTATTTAAACTGCCAATTACTGATGTTTTATGGATACTTAATTTAAAACGAAGAGAAATTTTTAAATTAAGGAATAGAAAATGAATAAAAAAATAGATACTCTCCATAAACGCTTCGGAATTTCAATTTTAAGAATAATAGCAACATTTTCTGTAATAATAATTCATGTTTCAGGACCGCTAGTAGTTAAGTTTGGTGAGATATCTAATTACGATTGGAACGTTGCTAATTTTTATGACGGCATAAGCAGGTATGCCGTACCCATGTTTTTTATGATTAGTGGTGCGTTGTTATTAAATAAAGACTATAATCTAAAGGTTTTTTTAAAAAAAAGATTGGGTAAAATTTTACCGGCATTTTTAATTTGGTCAATTTTTTATAGCATTTTTCATCGGTATATATTGGGGAGCGAGGTGTTCAATTTAAATAAAGTCATAAAAGATGTGTTCTATGGAAGCGAATATCACTTATGGTTTATCTATGTATTGATTGGTCTTTATTTAATCACGCCAATCCTCAGAAAATGGATTAAAAATGCCTCCCAACATGAAATTTTATATTTTATTATTATTTGGGTTTTCACGCTTATATTAGAAATCCCCGGATTTAAAATATTCTTTCCTAAAATAGATTTTTCATATTTTACAGGTTATATAGGGTATTTTGTTTTAGGTTATTATTTGTCTCAATATAAATTAAAACAAAATTTCTTAGCAATTTTATTTGTTGTTTTAGGCTTCTTTATTACTGTTTTTGGCACTTATTTTTTCACTTTTAAAAACATGAAATTCTATTACTTTTTTTATGAATACTTGACTTTGAATACGCTACTAGCTTCAGCAGGATTATTTGTTCTTTTTAATGAATATACAGTAATAAATAAAAGAGTAAAATCTATTATTCATCTGTTAAGTAAGTGCTGTTTTGGTATATATCTTATTCATCCGTTAGTTCTTGATTTATTAAGGCTTATTGATTTTGATGTATCCTTGTTTAGTCCAATTTTTAGTATATTATTTGTAGCATTAATATGTTTTATCTTTAGCTTTTTAATTATTTCTTTGTTTAAGAAATCAAAATTTGGCTATGTAATGTCTTAAAGAATAGTTTTAGTGTGTTAGATTCTAGTCCAAAAAAGTTAATTGTTTTTAAAATCCCTGAGTTTCCCCATATTTCTGAAACATTTATTGTTGCACAAGTTATTACGGCAATAAAAATGGGTTATGATGTAAAAATTCTTGTTAGAAAACTAGTGACAACAAATGCCGAAGTTTGTTCTGGTTTAATCGAAGAATATGGTTTACTAGAAAAAGTTATAGTTGAAGATTATAAAATTCCTGTAAATAAAGCCTATCGCCTTTTAACATGGATTCAAATTTTAATATTCAATTTTAAGCATCTAAGTCATATCATTAAATACTACAAAGCACATTCTAAGTTTAGCCTTACATGGTTATTTGAATGGCGTTTCTATAAACAATTTAATGATGCAACTATTTTCCATGTGCAATACGGCACCAACCACAAACCTATAGCAGTCTTAAAGAAAATTAATTTTTTTAAGCCACAGACCATAGTTACCTTTCATGGTCATGATGCTTTTTTTCCTCTGTACGGGTATATCCCAAATAATAATTATTACAAAACTCTTTTTGAAAATGATATTTTAATAACAGCCAATACACCTTATCTAGCTTCTAAAATAGAAGGTTTAGGTTGTCCTAATGAAAAAATCAGGGTAATACCTGTAGGTGTAGATACGTCTTTCTTTTATCCAAAAAAGATTGAAAAAAATAAAGAAAAACAGCTAAAGTTAATTACAGTAGGGAGGTTAGATGAAATAAAAGGACACAGATATTGTATAGAAGCGGTAAATCAATTAATTAGAGCAGGAATAGAAGTATCTTTAACAATTATTGGAGAAGGAGCAGAGCGTATTAATTTGGAGCATTTAATTGCAACCTACAATCTTGAAAAACATGTGTTTATGAAAGGCGCAAAATCGCCAGATGAGGTAAGGCAACAACTTTGGAAACATGATGTATATATGTTGTTGGCAGTACCTTTAATAGATGGCAGAAGAGAAACCCAAGGTTTGGCTACACTAGAAGCCCAAGCCTGTGGTTTACCAGCAATTGTTTTTGATTCTGGAGGTGTAAAATATACAGTAGAAGATAAAGTTACGGGATATATTTGTAAAGAATTTGATGTTGAAGATGTTATTAATAAGATTAAGCTACTTGCACTTAATCCTGATAGTTTAAGCGAAATGGGAGCAAACGCTATTGAATTTGTCGATAAAAAATTTTCTCAGAAAGTGATAGATAACAAATGGGCCAACATTTACAGAAAATTTATGAGAGATGACTAGCGATTTAATTTCCATAATAGTACCATGTTATAATCAAGGCGAATTTCTGAACGAAGCGCTTCAGTCCGTTTTTCAACAAACCTATTCCAACTGGGAATGTATAATTGTAAATGATGGGAGTAAAGATGATACAGAAGAAGTAGCTAAACTTTGGACAAGAAAAGATAACCGTTTTTCTTATTACAAAAAAGAAAATTCAGGAGTAAGCCACACAAGAAATTTTGCATTAGAAAAAGTGAAAGGTAAGTTTCTACAGTTCTTGGATGCAGATGATATACTTGATAAACAAAAACTGGAACTTTCTTTAAAAGCCTTTGCAGCTATTGAAAATAAGGACGTTAATGTTGTAGTTTCCAATTTTAGAATGCTATCATACAATTCAGAAAAAACAACAGAACCGTACTGTAATTTAAATGCAGGTTTATTTACTTTTGAAACCCTACTTTATAAATGGCAAGACCCTTTTTCTGTGCCAATTCATTGTGGTTTGTTTGAAGCCTCTTTATTTAAAACCATTCGGTTTCCAGAAAATGTAACAGCTCAGGAAGATTGGATTGTGTGGGTTACATTATTTAAATCTGATTGTAAAGCTGCTTTTATTGATAAACCTTTAGCATTTTATAGATTAAACCCATTGAGCAGAACAATCTCTAAAAGTTATCTTACAGACCAAATTAAAACTTTCGAATATTTTAAAACAATTCTTAGTAAAGAAGAATATCACAGGCTATCGGTTGTCTTGATTTCGAGGTATTATCGCGTCCAGGAAGATTATAAAAATAGATTGCGGACAGTTAAAAACTCAAAACCCTATCAAACGGGGTTACTGATAAAAAAAGTGTTGTCTAAATTGAGATTGCTAAAATTATCGAGAAAGGTTTTTCCAACGTTACTAAAATTCAAATCTAAATAATACAAAACCTTTCATGTTAGCCATAGTAATACCATACTACAAACGTGCTTTTTTTAATGCCACGCTACAATCATTAAAACATCAAACCAATAAAAATTTTAGGGTTTATATAGGAGACGATGCCAGTAGCGAAAACCCATCAGATGTATTGAACAACTATGGCGAGGATTTTAGTTTTGTGTATAAACGATTTGAAACTAATCTTGGGGGAACTTCTTTGGTAAAACAATGGCACCGTTGCCTAGAATTGGTGGAGGATGAAAAATGGGTCATGGTGTTGTGTGATGATGATGCCATTGGCGAAAACTGTGTCGAGGAATTTTATAATAATTTAAAAGAAATAGAACAATTAAGCATAAATGTAATTAGATATGCTACTATTGTAATTGATAAACATGGAGAGCAAATTTCGAAAATCCATAACCACCCGAAAATAGAAAAATCCACAGATTTTTTAATAAGAAAATTAAAAGGTGGCAGTAGAAGCTCCTTAAGTGAATATGTTTTCAGAAAAAATGTTTTAGATGAAGTAAAATTCAAGGAATTGCCATTGGCTTGGTATAGCGATTATTTGGCAGTTTTGGAATGTTCCTATTTTGAGAATATATTCACAATAAATAATGCTATAGTTTCTTTTAGATTAAGCGATTTGAATATTACAGGAAATACCGATGATTTAGTAATAAAAAATGAAGCAACTTTTCAATATTATTATTACTTACTTAGAGAAAAAGGACATTTTTTTGAAAGCGAACAAAAAGAGCAATTACATTATAGGTTAGAGAAAACATTCCTTGATAATAAAAAAAACATAAAATTTTGGCTAAAATTCTCGAAGTATTATTGGGGCAATTTTTATTTTAAGAGGTATTTGTTGTTTCTTGAAAAAATTTTAAAGTCAATAAAATTAATTAAATGATTAAATTTTTAGTAATAGAACAAGACTTGAGAGTATCAGGAACAAGTCAAGGTATTATTTCACGCTCATTTTTAGCCAAGTTAAGAATGGCATATCCTGAATCTATAATAGATGTGCTGTATCTAAAAACTTATGAAAGTGAAGATCAACTAGATTTACTACCTGTTAATTCGATTACATCACATATTATTAAATTAAAACCTCCATTTCATGTCAAATGGATTAATAGAATATCTTGGAGGCTATTTAACTATTCAATGTACGATAGATTTGTGCATCAATCTTTTGCAAAATATATTTCACAAGTTGATATCGATAAGTACGACCATGTTTTTGTAAGAAGTGCAGGCTTAAACCACGAAACTATTTTAGGAACTAAAGATTTGCCTGTGCTAAAAAAAGCAATAGTTAATTTTCATGATCCCTACCCGCTTTATTGGTATGTAGGTTCAAAAAGTGAGCTGTCTGGTGTAGAGCTTTCTAGATTACAAAACATGCAAAACGTTGTTGCACAAGCTCAAAAATGTATGAGTTCGGCAAACTGTATGTCTAAGGATATGCAGTTTTTATATGGGTCGAAAAAAATATTTCATAGTTTGCCCCATCAATATGACGAAAGTGTTTTTGACCTATCTGACGTAAAAGACATCTATCCAAAAACTAAAAAAGTAACTATTTCTTATCATGGTGCCATACAATTTGGTAGAAATTTAGATATAGTTTTAGATAGTTATAAAGAGTTGGTAGAAGCTAACAAGACTTTTAGAGATAATACCGAATTTATTTTACGCTTAAAAAGCTCAGAGTTTAATAGATTAAAAGAAAAATATCAATCAATTGAAAATATTAAAATCTTAAAGAGCATAAACTTTTCAAATGCCGCTCATGAGCAAAAGTACATTGCAGATATAAACATTATATTAGAAAACGGCCCGCTTTATTGTAATATTTTAGTAGGGAAAGCACCGTTTTTAGCATTTACAAAAAAGCCGATATTGTCAATTTCCCCTTTACGAAGTGAACTTAGGGATATCATAAAAGATGGTCAATTTATAGCACATATGAATGACCAACAAGACATCAAGCAAAAGTTGAAAGCTCTCATCGAAAATAGATTAACATCAAATGAAGCTGTGTATCCATTTGGAGATTATTTTAGCGATGAGAATTTTAAAAAGAGTATTGATGCTATTTTAAGTGCTTAAATATTTTGTAATCTGTTATTAATAAAAGCAAACTTTTAAATCATAATGCGAGTAGGATTTAATCCAAATAAAGACAAACCAATAGCTAAAACGGAATATATCCATCAAGTAATTATTCCAGTATTTATACCCAACCACGACGGTTATTTTAAAGATAGTCTCAAGGTTTTTAAACGTTGCGTGACTTCTTTGTTACATACCATTCACGATAAAACATTTATTACAATAGTTAATAACGGAAGTTCAAAAGAGGTTATACAATATCTTAATGAATTATATGAAACCAACAAAATTCATGAAGTAATCCATACTGAAAATATAGGAAAGCTAAATGCTATTTTAAAAGGTTTGGTAGGAAATAAAATTGAATTGGTTACCATATCCGATGCCGATGTTTTTTTTCTTCCAAATTGGCAAGCCGAAACAATTAAAATATTTAGTGAAGTGCCAAAAGCAGGAATGGTTGGTATTGTGCCACAATTTAAAATGTATGAGGCCTACTGCGGAAATGTGATTTTTGATAATTTTTTTAATAAAAATCTTAAATTCTTAGCCGTGAAGAACCCAGAAGCTTTAAAGAAATTTTACGATAGCATAGGCTGGGATAGAACATACAACCAAGATTATTTAAAATATAATTTAGGATTAAAAATTAATGATGATTTGAATGTTTTAATAGGTTCTGGGCATTTTGTTGCAACCTATAAAAAGGATGTATTTAAAGATGTTGTTTCATATATAGAATTTAAAATGGGAGGGATAAGCGAAAAGTATTTAGACAAAATCCCACTAACCAAAGGTTATTGGAGATTGACTACCCAAGATAATTTTGCGTTGCATCTGGGAAACACTTATGAAAATTGGATGGAGGATATTTCAATTTCTGATGAAGTTTTCAAAAATCCAGAATCAAATTTTCATGAAGCAAACAAGGTAAGTCCCTTAAGTTACTTTTTAAAAAACAGGTTGTTCGTTAAATTTATTTCCATCCCTTTTCTGAACAAGTCTTTTTTAAAATTAAAAGGTTTGCCTAAGCAAATGATTAAAAAATATTGATATGAGCTTACCTAAAGCAAAATTCACAATAACAATTGCTACCAAAAATAGGCTTTCAGAATTAAAATATACTTTAAAAAAGATAGCATACCTTATTGAGCGAGAAGATGTAATGTGTATCCTCTGCGATGATGGCTCAACAGATGGTACTTTTCAATATATTGTTGAAAATTATCCTAAAATAAATGTTTTAAGGAATGCTAATTCTAAAGGAATTCACGCTTCAAGAAATAAACTTTTAAACAAAGTTACCACGCCATACATTCTAAGTATCGATGATGATGCCCATTTTATTTCAGATCATGTTTTAGAGACTGTTGAAGCCTATTTTAAGCAGCATCCAAAAGCAGCTTTGTTATCCTTTCGAGCCTTTTGGGATAAGGAAAAACCTTCTTCAACGGACACCATTAAGAAAGCTAAAAGGGTACAGGGTTTCGGAGCTGTTGGGTTCGCCATGCGAACAGAGGCATGGAAAGCCATACCAAATTTTCTGGAATGGTTTGTTTTTTATGGCGAAGAAGATTTTGCTGCATTCCAATTGTTTAAAAAAGGATTGGAGATACATTATTTACCAGAAGTTTTAGTGCACCATCGGGTAAATTTAAAACAAAGAAGAAAGCATAACGATTATAGGTTACGACTACGGCGCGCTATTCGTGCAGGATGGTATATGTATGTGTTGTTCTACCCATGGCGCATGCAACCAAAACTCTTTTTATATACGATGTTCATGCAGCTAAAACTAAAAGTGTTTAAAGGAGACATAAGAGCATTTTTTGCGTTATTGCAAGCCTGCTTTGATGTGATTTATAATTTTCCGAGACTATTAAAGCATTCAAATAGATTCACAAAAGAAGAATTAAATGCATATAAAAACCTTTCAAAACCAGAATATTATTGGTTGCCCGAAAACACTAAAAAGTGAGGTTGAATAAAACCGTAAATTATGTTTTTAACGATAACTTATTAAGAACTTAATGCATTAAATTCTTAATATAAATTTTATCTTAGCCGAAAGTAAAAAGATGTCAAAAACTATAGGTTTTATACCCCTTAGAAAAGGTTCTAAAGGAATTCCGAATAAAAACAAACGAAAAATGGCTGGCCGCCCATTGTTTTCCTGGGTACTTACCGAGGCCATTTTTTCTAATCTTGATGAAATAGTTGTCTATACCGACGATACCATCGTTGCCAATTATATTCGTGAAAATTACAATTGGACAGATAAAGTAGTGGTCATGGCCCGCAGTACCGAAAGCGCAGAAGATACCGCATCAACTGAGTTTGCAATTTTAGAATATTGCGAAAAGATTGACTATAATTTTGATACATTTTGTTTGCTTCAAGCTACATCTCCACTTACGACATATCAAGATATTAATGCATCTTTAAGTAAATTATCAGAAGGATTTGATGCAGCACTTTCAGTAGTTAAAACACATCGTTTTGCGTGGCAATCAAATGGTACGCCAATAAATTATGATTATAATAATAGACCTCGAAGACAGGATTTTGAAGGGTTGTTAATTGAAAATGGAGCTGTTTATGTAACTTCAAAAAAAGCACTTCAAAAAAGCAATAACAGGATAAGTGGGAACATCGCTATAGTAGAAATGCCCGAAGACTCATACCATGAAATTGATGACGAAACCGATTGGAAAATGGTAGAACAGTTATTAATTGATCGATTAATTAGAACTAAAACTAGCAAGCCAATTACGCACTTGTTTTTAGATGTTGACGGTGTGTTTACAGATGGAAAGGTTGCTTTTACTGAAAAAGGAGAGCTTAGTAAAAACTTTGATATGCGTGATGGAATGGGGCTGGAGATTATAAGAGAGTTAGGTGTTGAAGTCATAGTGATGACTTCTGAGAATTCGCCATTAGTAGCTGCCCGAATGAAAAAATTAAAGATTAACGATGTGTATCTAGGTGTTAAAGATAAATATGCACAAATGCTTCAATTGGTAGAGAAATACAAGATCGATACTGGTAACATTGCATATTTGGGAGACGATATAAATGATTTGGCAACAATGTGTTTTGTTGGTTGGTCCATGGCTCCAAATAATGCGATGACGGTTATTAAAAGATATTCTGATATAGTTTTAAATAGTAATGGAGGATCTGGCGCAATTAGAGAAGCTTGCGATCTCATAATAAAATATAATAAGCGCTATGAGTAGATACTCAAAACCATTTATAATTGCAGAAATAGGGTGCAACCATAAAGGCGATATGGAAATTGCAAAAGAAATGATTAAGGTTGCGAAGATATTTTGTAATGTTAATGCTGTAAAGTTTCAAAAGCGAAATAATATAGAATTATTGACTAAATCCCAATATGATGCACCACATCCAAATCCAGTAAATTCTTACGGAAACACCTATGGAGCACACCGAGAATATCTTGAGTTTTCTTTGGAACAACATAACGAATTAAAAAGATATTGTGAAGAGATTGGTATTGTGTATTCTTCTTCTGTTTGGGATCTTACTTCAGCAAAAGAAATAGCTTCGTTGCGTCCGGATTTTATAAAAATTCCTTCGGCATGTAATAATAATTTTGAGATGTTGGAATGGCTTTGTGGCAATTATAAAGGAGAGATACATATCTCAACAGGAATGACAACAAAACAAGAAATTAAAGACCTTGTCGCTCTTTTTCATACTAGAGAAAGAAGTAAGGATTTGGTGCTTTACAATTGCACATCCGGGTATCCTGTGCCTTTTGAGGATGTTTGCTTGTTGGATATTAATTTATTGCATAACGAATATGGAGATACTGTTAAGCAAATCGGGTTTTCAGGACATCATTTAGGTATTGCGGTAGATATCGCTGCATATACCTTGGGTACACCAATTATTGAGAGACATTATACGCTCGATAGAACTTGGAAAGGCACCGATCATGCTGCGTCTCTAGAACCTATGGGGCTTCGTAAGCTTAGCAGGGATTTAAATGCCGTATTTAATGCACTTACTTACAAAAGCAAAGATGTTTTGGATATTGAAGAGGTGCAGCGCACTAAGTTAAAAAACCAAAAGTAGCATAAGATTTATGGCCCCTAAAAAAGTATTTATTCTTTTTCCTGATGGTGTTGGTTTACGAAATTTTGCCTTTACCCAATTCAAGGACATTGGAGATAGTATGGGTTTCAATAGTGTGTATTGGAATAACACGGTTTTTTCTATAAAGGAAACATTAGGTTATCCCGAATTAAAAATTGAAAACACCAAAATTCATCCGAAAACGGCCATTCTTAATCGCGCTCGAAAACGCGTAGAGTTAAAGATTTCAGAAAAACGATTTAATGATTCTGTATATAGCACTTATACATTTCCACTATCTTATAAAGGGGGTAAATCTATTCTAAAGTCGTTAATAGTTAAGTTTTACGAAGGCTTCTATAGCACACCTAAAGGTTGGGGAAAACTTAAAAACAAAATATATAAGGCTGAGAGAAGCACAGAACGTTACAATTATTGTAAAGCGCAATTGAGCGCCCACCGTCCAGATATTGTTTTTTGCACAACACAACGTGCTACCCAGGCTATCGCACCAATATTGGCAGCCCAAGATTTAGGAATTCCAACGGCTTGTTGGATTTATAGCTGGGATAATTTGCCTAAGGGTATGAGTACTATAGAATGCGATTATTATTTTGTTTGGTCGCAGCTTATGAAGGAGCAATTAATGCAGTACTATCCAAAGACAAAAGAACATCAAATATTTGTAACAGGAACACCACAATTTGAACCACACTTTAATCAAAATCTACTTTTAGACAGAAAAGACTTTTTAGAAAAATACGGATTGGATGTTGATAGAAAATATATTTGTTTTTCTGGAGATGATAAAACAACCTCACCTTTAGATCAGTATTATTTACAAGATACCGCCGAGGCCGTAAAAAAACTTAGAGAAGAGGGCTATAATTTAGGTATTATCTATAGAAAAGTTCCAATAGATTTTTCAGACAGATATGATTTCGTTTTAGAAAAATATAAAGATATTATTTCGTCATTAGACCCCATATGGAAACCTATGGGCGAGCGTTGGAATGAAGTAATGCCAACTCGCGAAGATTTTAATCTTTTAGTAAATACATGCCGCCACAGCGAATTAGTAGTTAATATATGCTCCAGTATGGTGTTTGATTTTGTAGCTCATAATAAACCTTGTATTTATCCAAATTATGAACAACCACAATTAAAGCAGGGTATTAGAGATATTGGTCAGAATTACAATTATGTGCATTTTAGATCCATGCCAAAAGATGCCGTTGTGTGGGCTAGTAGTAAAGAAGATATATATTCTGGAATAAAGCTGATATTGGATAATAAAATTGATCCTGTTCCTGTTGCAAAAAAATGGTTTGGAATTGTAAACAGAGGAGACAAACCAAATGAAGCATCCAAACGGATTTGGGAGGGTATGGAAAGTATTTTGCAATAAAAAAATCTAAAATTGAAAAGTTAAACAGCTTTCATACGTCATAAATGTTTTTGTGTTGGAAGTTGTCTTAAAAGAAAATAAGCAATAATTATGTCTAAATAAATATGAATCAAAACATAAAAACACTTTCTATAATAATTCCAGCCTATAATGAGGCTAAGACTATTCATCTTATATTAGATAAAATAATTAAGGTAGAGTTGCTTGATACTATTTCTAAAGAGCTCATTATTGTGAATGACTACAGTACCGATGATACAACCGAAGTCGTTAAAGCGTACATAAAAAACAATAAGACTATTGATATAAAATACTTCGAGCAAGAAAAAAATTACGGAAAGGGGGCAGCATTACATAAAGGGATAGAGAAGGCTACAGGAGAGTTAATCATTATTCAAGATGCAGATTTAGAGTATGACCCTAGCGAATATAATATTTTATTACAGCCAATTTTAGATGGTCATGCAGATGTAGTTTATGGAAGTCGGTTTAAAGGAAGTAAACCGCACCGCATCTTGTTTTTTTGGCATAGTTTAGGAAATCAATTCCTTACATTTTTAAGTAATATGATGACCAATATGAACTTTACGGATATGGAAACCTGTTATAAAATGTTTAGGTCAGAACACTTGAAATCTCTGAATTTAGTAGAAAAACGATTTGGTTTTGAGCCTGAGGTAACTGCTAAAATATCCAGGATAGATAACATTAGAGCTTATGAAGTTGGAATTAGCTACTACGGAAGAACTTACAACGAAGGAAAAAAAATTGGTTGGAAAGATGGCATGAGGGCCATCTATTGTATTTTGAAATATAAATTTGTGAAATAATATGTTTTTCAAAAAACACGTTTTTATAATTTTATGTGTTTTAGTATTCTTAATTCCTAAGGCATACTATGTATATTCAGCCTATAAAACCAACCACTACACCAAAGAAAAAGTTTATAATAGCGGAGATGAAACCCATTATTTAAAAATTGGTAAAAACCTAAGCAAACATTGGGTCTATTCTGATAACGATTCTAACATCCCAACAGAACATGCTACTTGGCGTCCTCCAATTTGGCCATTTGTTTTAGCATTATTTTACGTCATAACCCATAATATTTTTGGCTTAATATTGCTAAAAGCTTTGTTGGAGTTAGGTGTTATTTTAGGAGCGCTACTACTTTTTAAAAAACACTTTAAATACAGCTTCTTTCAGTTAGCACCCTTTTTAGTGCTATTGTTAGAGCCGCAGTATATAAAGTATTCCATAACCTTTTTGTCAGAGAGTATTACAGCCTGTTTGTTGTTAGTGTTAACAGTCTTTTTTATAGTGTATGCTCAAAGAAAAAAGTTCAGCACGCTTATTATTGTTTGTAGTGCTCTAGTAGTACTTTGTCATCCTGTAAGTGTGTTTTTTGTTGGAGCATTGTTATTGTTTTACGGATTAATTAATATTAGAAAACATACCATTCAGGTGCTTTTTCATAGTATTTTATTTATTGTTTTAATGGCTATATGGCCAATTAGAAATTCAGAAACGTTTGATAAGGGACTGTACCTTACAGCATCTCAAGGCGCAGTACTTTCTAAAGGATGGAATAAAAATGTTATTAATAACTTTAATAATGTAGATGGCGATTTAGCCAACGAGGCACTAAATTTAACAGATTTCCCTTCAGAACAAATAGACTTAGAAAATTTGAGTATTCTTGATAGAAATTTGATGTATAAAGAAAGTACTATCAAATTTATAGCGTCTATTGATTTAAATGAAAAGTTGGCTCTAATGTTTACTAAAGTAAAGGCTAATTTTAACCCTTTACCAATGTTAAAAAAAGATACATTTCTTGACAGGATTGCAATACCGTTTCGAATTTTTTACTTATTTATTTTTGCCCAAGCCCTATATCTATTAATGTTTAAAGGAAAGAGTGGATTGAAAGAAGAAATATTCCATAGCTGCTTGGTGGTTTTAGCAATAATTATTGGACAAGGTATTATGTCTATTTACGCCTATACAGGTTTAAGATTCAATTCCATATATGGTTTAGCACTACTATTTATGGGTATTTTAATTAATTTGGATTTTTTGAATAAACAATTAAGTACACTATTAATAAAAATAAATCAATGAAAATAGCCTTTCTAACTCCAGAATATCCTCATCCAGAAATTGGACATTCAGGAGGAATAGGTACAAGCATTAAGCATTTAGCAGAAGCTTTGGTAATTCAAGGCCATGATGTAGTATTACTGGTTTATGGACAAAAAAGGGACCATCAATTTAAAGACGATGGTATTCAGTTTTACGCCATTAAAAATGTGAAATTAAAAGGGTTGTCATGGTATTTAACCAAAAAGAAGATTGAAAAATTAATTAACACACTTCATTCAAAAAAAATAATAGATATTGTTGAAGCACCAGATTGGACTGGAATTTCTTCGTTTATTAATCCAACATGTCCAATAGTGATTCGGCAGAATGGCTCTGACACTTATTTTTGCCATTTAGAAGAACGTAAAGTCAAATTCATCAACTTCTTTTTTGAAAAAAAAGCGTTGAAAGATTGTGATGGTATTATATCTGTAAGTGCTTTTACGGGTCAGCTAACCAATAAATTGTTCCAACTAAAAAGGCAATTTACGGTCATACCAAATGGAATTAATACTGAAATTTTTAAATCTGAAATTCAACATAATGAAAACGAAAATCCAATTATGTTGTATTTTGGAACACTTATTAGAAAAAAAGGATTATTAGAATTACCTCATATATTTAATCAAGTTAATTCAAAAAAACCTAATGCACGATTGGTTTTAATAGGTAAGGATGCTTCCGATATTAAAACAGGAAATAATTCTACATGGTCATTAATGAAGCCGCTGTTTTCGGAAGAAGCATTTAAAAACGTAGATTATAAAGGTAGTGTACCATATGAAGCGATGAAAAATCATATTGAAACTGCAGACGTTTGTGTGTTTCCTACTTTTGCAGAAGCGTTACCTGTTTCTTGGTTGGAAGCCATGGCAATGCAAAAAGCTATAGTAGCATCAAATGTTGGTTGGGGGCCTGAGGTTATAGATGATGGTGTTAATGGGTTTTTAGTAAACCCAAATGATCATAATTCGTTTGCAGATAAAATAGACGGGCTTTTAAATAACAAAGCGTTGAGACGGCAATTTGGAGTTGCTGCAAAAATAAAGATAGAGACTACTTTTGATAGAAAAATAATTGCAGAAAAAAGTGTAGAATTCTATGAATCTATATTATGATCATAATCTACCATCAAAATAACTGTGTAACTTCTATTTGGAATACTGCTATTTCCGAAGGTGTTCAAGCGTCTTCAAAAAAAGTATCAAAAGTACTTTTCGAGCTTGCAACAGCATATCCTGATGAATTTATAGTTTGGTGTAACGAACATATAAAAGATGATTTAAATCTTGAAGAATTCCAGAACGTGGCGCTTCGGCAAAAGGCTTTAGTGTCCTTCAATTTAAACGAAACACCCTATTTAACAGATGCCATTGGTTATGTAAACGAAACGCCTTTTATTAAAATCAACAGAAAGGTTGTATATCCAACTTGGTTGATGAGTAGTATTATTGGTGGTGTAAATGCGTCAATTCTATTGGCAGTTGAACATCAAATAACTCCAGATACTGACTTTGATTATTTTTTAAATTCATTAGCGAGGCTAAGTATGCCCTTAGGCGTGTTGTGTTACAGTAATCCTAAATTATTGAAAGCGAATGTTTCTGCTAAAATCAAACTTGATAAAACCGCAAGTAATTTTGTGCTATTTAAGTTTGTGAAGCAGCATTATAAGGCGGTTTGGGTATTTCTGCTATTTGTTAATTTAATGATTTATCAAAATAGGCGCTCTGTGTTATCACTATTGTTTTCTTTAGTTTATAAAAGGAGAGCATTAAAAGAAAATAGTTTTAATCATATAAAATTAGAGGAAAAAGCGATTTCAAAAGCCAATAATATTTCTATAGACGTTGTAATTCCAACTATAGGAAGAAAAAAATATTTATATAATACGCTTAAGGATTTATCACAACAAACATTACTTCCAAAACAGGTTATTATTGTTGAACAAAATCCAATTACTGATGCCAAAACTGAATTAAATTATTTGGTAGAAGAGAAATGGCCTTTTAAAATCAAACATCATTTTACACACCAAACAGGCGCCTGTAATGCAAGAAACATCGCTTTAAAAATGGTAAAGAATGAATGGGTGTTTTTAGCGGATGATGATATTGTTTTAGATCATGAATTTTTTGAAGAAGCCAGTAAAATTATCAATAATTCAACACAGAAGGCATTTACTTTTAGGTGTCATTTAAAAGAAGAAAAAGAGCTTTTTAAAACAGTCAAACAATGGGAAACGTTTGGTTCTGGTTGTAGTATTGTAAATATTAAGGACATTAAAAAGATGCAATTTTCAATGGCATTTGAGCATGGATTTGGAGAAGATACCGATTTTGGAATGCAATTAAGAAACAAAGGAGTTGATATAATTTATCTTCCCGAACCTAAAATTTTACATCTAAAAGCTCCTTTTGGGGGCTTTAGAACAACACCTGAATTACTCTGGGATAATGATACAA
This sequence comes from Algibacter sp. 2305UL17-15, assembly GCF_040720935.1. Classification (NCBI taxonomy): domain Bacteria; kingdom Pseudomonadati; phylum Bacteroidota; class Flavobacteriia; order Flavobacteriales; family Flavobacteriaceae; genus Algibacter; species Algibacter sp. 2305UL17-15. Next base: position 53,330 of record NZ_JBFDAE010000017.1, on the reverse strand, counting down.
TTAAGCCTAAGCCTTCACCAACAATACTATTGTTTTTTAAAAAGTATTTTACCACAGCACAAATTTTAGGGTATAAAACAACATTGTTTTTAAAATACTATAGAGTTCAAAACATTAAGAATCCATTCAAATATTATAAAAATTTTCAAATAGAATGGGAAAGAAGTCACTATTGGACAAATCAATTAATGCAAAACCATAATTAATATGAATTTCTCATTAATAGTGTGTACTTACATGCGCCCAAAACCTATTTTAGATTTACTTAAATCGGTAGAGCAGCAAACACTATATCCAAATGAAATATTAATTGTAGATGGATCTACAAATACTGATACGCAATTGGTTTTGCAGAATAGCAACTTTAAAAATTTAAAATACCATAAAGTTGAAGAAGCGCATAGAGGTTTAACAAAACAGCGCAATTATGGTATTAATTTGGTGGATACAACTTCTGAAATTATTTGTTTTTTAGATGATGATGTTGTTCTTGAAGACACCTATTTTGAAGAATTGATAAGTACGTACAAGCTTAAGCCAGATGCATTAGCAGTTGGTGGTTATATTAACAACGAAGTTAAATGGGAAAAGACTTTAGAAGAATCTAACCCTAATAAATTTTATTTTGATGGTTGGATGCGTACCGAACCTTCTAGATTTAAATTAAGACGTAAATTTGGGTTGTTGCCAGATGCTGTACCAGGTTTTATGCCAACATTTTCGCATGGTAGAAGTGTGAGCTTTTTACCTCCTTCAGGAAAAATATACGAAGTGGAACAAATTATGGGAGGCGTTTCGTCCTATAAAAAAGAGATTTTTGAAACATTGAAATTTTCAACATATTTTGAAGGTTATGGCTTGTATGAAGACGCAGATTTCTCTTTAAGACTCGCAAAATTGGGGAAACTATATATAAACACCAAGGCGCAATTAGCACATTATCATGAAGGTTCTGGAAGACCAAACAAGTTTAAATATGGTAAAATGGTCATTAGAAATGGTTGGTATGTTTGGCGGGTTAAATATTCAAATCCTAGTTTTAAAGCCAGAATAAAATGGCATGCTACTGCATTTTTGCTGACATTAATTCGGTGTACCAATGTTTTGAATACGAATAAGAAAAGCGAGGCATTTTCAGAGACGTTAGGCAGAATAGTGGGGTGGTGGTCTTTAATTTTTAAAAAACCAAAAGTAGAATCATGAATTTTGTAATCATTTCCCATGTTGTACATAAGCTAAGCGCAGGGAAAATTTCTGCCTATGAACCTTATGTAAGGGAAATGAATTTATGGCTTAAGTATGTAGATAAAGTTACTATAGTAGCTCCTGTGATAGATGAAGCAACAAATGCTATCGAAATTCCTTATCAACATAAAAGCATAACATTAAATAAAATTTCACAAATTCAATTTACTTCTATAAAGCATATTTTTAAATCTCTTTTTCGCCTACCAATACTATTCATTCAAATTTTTAAGACTTGCAAAACAGCAGATCATATTCATTTAAGATGCCCTGGAAACATCGGTTTACTGGGGTGTCTCGTTCAAGTTTTATTTCCGAAGAAAATAAAAACCGCAAAATATGCTGGTAATTGGGATCCTAAGGCAAAACAACCCTTGAGTTATAAATTTCAAAAATGGCTATTGAGCAATACGTTTTTATCCAGAAACATGACAGTTTTGGTTTATGGGGAATGGGAGCAGCAAACCAAAAATATAAAGCCATTTTTCACGGCATCTTTTAGAGATTCTGATAAAACGGAAACCTACGAAAGAAACTATAACGAACAATTACAATTTGTTTTTGTTGGAAGTTTAGTATTGGGCAAACAGCCAAAATTGGCCATTAAGATAGTAGAGCTTTTAATTGAAAAGGGTATAGATGTAACTTTTAAAATTTTTGGTGATGGACCTTTAAAAGCCAATTTACAGGAATATATAAACGAAAAACAACTACAGAACAGCATTACTTTAGAAGGCAATAAATCTATTAACTCCATAAAGGAAACTTTAAAGAAATCTCATTTTTTAATACTGCCATCAAAATCTGAAGGCTGGCCAAAGGCTGTTGCAGAAGCCATGTTTTTTGGTGTTATTCCAATTGCTTCAAAAGTATCATGTGTTCCAAATATGTTGGATAATGATAATCGAGGTATTTTGATTGAACCAGAGGTTGAATCTGCTGTACTAAAAATAATAGAAACGATACATAGTGTTGATTTGATTGAGATGTCTAAATTAGCATCAAAATGGTCACAAAAATTCACTTTAGACTATTTTGAATTAGAAATCAAGAACTTAATTTAAATGCGAGTACTTCAGCTTATAGATTCATTGGAAGCAGGTGGCGCCGAACGTGTTGCTGTTAATTTAGCAAATGGTCTATCTAAAATGGTGGGAGTTTCTTTTTTGTGTGCGACACGAAAAGAGGGCATTTTGAAGCACGGAATTTCTAAAGATGTAGGCTATTTATTTTTAAATAAAAAAAAAGCAATAGATTTTAAAGCAGTTAAAAGATTAAATCATTTTATTATTAACCAAAAAATAGATATAATTCATGCGCATTCTTCATCTTTTTTTCTTGCCACACAAGTTAAAATTGTAAATAGAAAGGTTAAAATAGTCTGGCATGACCATTTTGGAAATCGAGAGAATTCTTCAATTTTTAATAAATCTATTTTAAAGGTTTGTTCTTATTTTTTTTCACAAATAATTACTGTTAACAATAGATTAAAGGATTGGTCTAAAAAAAAGTTAAATTGTAAATCGGTACATGTTTTATCAAATTTTGTGGTAGAAAGTAACGAAATAAAATCGACAGAGCTCCATGGAACCACATTGAAACGAATAGTATGTTTAGCAAATTTAAGAAGCGATAAAGACCATATCAACTTACTTAAAGCATTTTGTATCGTTAACAAAGTAAAACCATACTGGACGCTCCATTTAATAGGTAAAGATTTTCAGGATGACTATTCAAAAAAAGTGAGAAATAAAATAGTATCATTAAATTTATCGAATTCTGTTTTTATTTATGGTAGCTGTCAAGACACTATGAGTATTTTAAGCCAATGTGACATAGGTGTTTTATCTTCAAAATCAGAAGGTTTACCAATGTCTCTTTTAGAATATGGTTTGGCTAAACTACCCGTAGTTGTAACTAATGTTGGAGACTGTAACTTAGTGGTTGTAAATGATGATGTAGGGAGATTGATAGATTCTAATAACGAAAAAGAATTAAGTAAAGCAATATTAGAGTTAACCGAAGATGCTGTTTTAAGAAAACAATTAGGGATGTCGTTATTTTATCATATAAAAGAGAATTTCGGTAAAAAACAGGCGATTGAAAATCTCATTAAAATTTATCAAAACGTATAAGTGCATATTCTAAAAAGTAAATATCTAAGATTAGTAATCATACACCTAGTGTTGGGGTTTATTATTTATTCTGTAAAATCGCTATCTGTAGTTTATTTTTTGGGAATTGTTGGTGTTAGTGTTATTTTAATACTCAAGGCACCTACAAAAAACAAGACTATTGTAGTGCTAATGACATGTGCTTACACGGTAGGAGCCGAAGTGTTTTTAAGAATGACAGGAGGGAATATTGGCTACGAATCTTCTAAATATGCTGTTGTTTTATTTATAGTTTTAGGTATATTTTTAAGTGGGAAAGTTGATAAGAGAGCCTACACATATATTATCTTTCTTTTTCTGTTAGTGCCAAGTATCATAGTTGCATCAAGCACCTTAGATTTAGGTACAAACGTAAGAAAAGCTGTGACCTTCAATTTAAGTGGACCATTTTGTTTAGGAATTTCTGCGCTTTATTGTTACAATAGATCTTTGAGGTTTCAAGACATGAAAAAGTTAATACTCGCTTTTTTATTACCAATATTATCCACGGTTGTTTACCTCTCTTTATACACGCCTAGTTTAAAAGAAGTATTAACAGGTACAGGTTCAAACTTCGCAACATCAGGAGGGTTTGGCCCAAACCAAGTCTCGACAATGTTAGGGTTTGGTATTTTTATGTTGGTTGTAAAGTTTTTTTTAGACTCTAAAACTCTTTTTTTTAAACTTTTTCATTTATGCTTAATCGCTTTTATGACCTATAGGGCATTAATTACTTTTAGTAGAGGAGGTGTTTTTGTTGCAGGAATTATGATAGTTGCTTTTGTAGGAACATATTATGTTTATACAAGCAAACAGTTCCGAATAAAAATAATCAGTTTAATGAGTATATTTGGACTTGTTTTGGTATTTACTTGGATGTTTAGCTCCTTTAATACTTTTGGGCTCTTAGATAAGCGTTATGCTAATGAAGACGCTATTGGGCGAGAAAAAGAAGATGTTACTACAGGAAGAAAAGATCTTTTAGAATCTGAATTAAAAGTGTTTTTTGAAAATCCATTTTTGGGTGTAGGTGTTGGGAAAATGAAAGAAATAAGATTAGAGCAGGATGGTATAGAATCGGCATCACATAATGAAGTAAGTAGAATGCTCGCAGAACACGGTGTAATAGGTGTTCTAGCCCTCTTGGTTTTAATAATTACACCTTTGGTGTTCAGAATAAAAAACAGAAAAAACATATTTTTTTATGCTTTCTATTTGTTTTGGATTTTAACCATCAACCACTCGGCTATGAGAATAGCAGCTCCAGCATTTATTTATGCATTATGTTTATTGAATTTAACTTTTGAACCTTCAAAACGTAAGAGAAGCGTAAAATTAGCGCAAGCAAATTGATGCCAAATGCGATACAACGGAGGGACAGGAAAGAAGCACATGAAAAATATTCTTTACATAGGAAATCAGTTGTCACAAATGGATAAAACCGAAACAACGATTGATACGTTAAGCAGATTATTACGTTCAGAGAATTTTGATGTGATTACTGCCTCTCGCAAAGCGAATAAGCTTATGCGCTTGTTGGATATGTTATTTCATATTGCAAAAAACCGAAACAACGTCGATTATGTTTTAATTGACACTTATAGTACCTCCAACTTTTATTATGCATATCTATCAAGTCGATTATGTAGGTTTTTTAAGTTGAAATATATTCCGATTTTGCATGGAGGTAATTTGCCAGAGCGCATAAAAAAATCGTCCAAACTTTCAAAGCAACTATTTGATAATGCTTATGTCAATGTTGCCCCTTCGTTATATTTAATGACAAATTTTGAAAAGGCTGGATTTAAGAACCTAGTTTACATACCAAACACAATTGAACTTAAAAATTACAAATTCGAGAAGAGAACCATTAAAACGATAAAATTGTTATGGGTTCGGTCTTTTTCAAAGCTTTACAATCCGAAATTGGCAGTTAAAATCTTAAAAGCACTTAAAGATGAAAATATAAATGCAAGTTTATGCATGATTGGTCCTGATAATGATGGAAGTCTTATAGAAACAAAAGCACTCGCGAAACAACTGAAACTAGACGTTCAATTTACGGGAAAACTAACCAAAACAGCATGGCACAAAAAAGCAGAAGCCCATACTATTTTTATCAATACCACAAATATTGATAATACACCAGTAAGTGTTATTGAAGCTATGGCGCTAGGTTTACCCGTAATATCGACAAACGTTGGAGGACTTCCTTTTTTAATTGATAATGGTGTAGATGGTGTTTTAGTAGCACCTGATAATACTGAAGTTTTTAAATCAGAAATTTTAAACCTTATACATGATAAAGACTATTTGAATGAAATAGTAAACAATGCCCGAAAAAAAGTTGCACAATTCGATTGGGAAGTTGTAAAACAAAAGTGGTTTTCAATTCTATCTTAACATTGGTTATCAAATTAACTTAGTATCTTTACATAGCAAAACCTCCCTAACATTAATGCTAAAAAAAGGCATACATTTTAATATATCTGAACGAAAAGTTCTTTTAAGACTTATCGATGTCGTAACAATACTGGTCGTATTATATTTTGTTGGTAACACTTTTGATTTTGACTACTTCTCAATCACTCCAGAAAACTGGAAATGGATGTTGGTGTTAATTCTTTACATCTCTGTTTTTGGTACTATTTTCGAATTATACGATTTACAAAAATCCAGTAAGTTCGAAAAAGTTTGGGTAAATATTTTATTAACAGCATCGGTAACAGTACTCTTCTACTTTTTAACGCCCTATTTTACACCCGTCTTGCCCGAGAATAGATTGCAGATTCTGTATTTTTTCGTCTCAATTTTAGGCGCGTTATTACTTTGGCGTTTTGCTTATATCACTTTTGTAACATCACCTCGTTTTTATAAAAAAGTACTGATAGTAGGAGAGACTTCAAATATTAAAACCATTTTAGAAACGTTTAACGATTCAGATCCTAATTACAAAATCGTGGGATTTATTAATTGTGAAATTAATAAGACCGAAAAGGTGAATTTTAAAGGCTTAAGAGAGTATAGTCCAAAACAAATATATCAAGTCATTCGGGATAATAATATTTCAGAAGTAGTCGTAGCCAGTTATAATTCTGAAAATATAACCTCAGAAATTTATAAAGACCTGATTACGCTCCTTGAAGGCGGATTGCCCATTAAGGAATACACGCAGGTATATGAAGAATTAACGCAAAGAATACCTGTTCAGTTTGTTGGAAGGGATTTTTACAAGTATTTCCCTTTTAGTAGAAGCAATCAAAACAAAATGTATCTCTTTTTTCATCGTTTTGTTGATATTGTAGTATCTACTATTGGTATTTTAATTGGTATTCTATTTTTACCCTTTATAATATTGGGAAACCTGATAGCCAATAGAGGTTCTCTTTTTTATACGCAAGAGCGTATTGGGAAAAATGGTAAGCTTTTTCTAATAGTGAAGTACAGAACCATGATAAGAAATGCTGAAAAGGACGGTGCGGTTTGGGCAAAAAAGAATGATCATAGAATAACGCCCTTTGGTAAGTTCATGAGAAATACTAGGCTCGATGAGATCCCTCAATTTATAAACATATTGAAAGGAGAAATGAGTTTAATTGGTCCAAGACCAGAGCGTCCTCATTTTGTAAGGGAGCTGTCTCAAGTACTTCCTTTTTACGAGACACGCCATATTGTAAAACCAGGTTTAACAGGTTGGGCACAAGTAAGAACAAGATATGGATCATCTATAGATGATAGCTTATTAAAACTCCAATACGACCTGTATTATATCAAGCATAGAAGTTTCGCACTCGATGTTAATATACTAATGAAAACGCTAAGTACCGTAATTTTCTTAAGAGGACAGTAGGGGGGATTTAGTATGCAGTATTCAGTTTGCTGTATTCAGTATTCAGTCTCGGTTTTATTCGAAATAGAAATTGAAAATTTCAATATTCAAAGAATTCCCTGTGTATTTCCGCACCGTCTCCGTGAATCTCCACGAAACAATTTTCAGCAGTCAGTAATCCGTGAGAACCTCCCGGTAGGCAGGTCCGTGATCCAGATAGCTCTCGGGACGTGTCTAATATTTTTTTAAAAAACCAATCAGATATAAATACCTCACGAACAGCCCAATAAGCAAAGGAACCAACCCAATAGCAAAAACCTGAACGCCAATAATCCAATGCAACGTTAGCAAACACAATAAGATCACCAATAGTTTCAAGTATTTCACAAACCAAGAACTCACCTCTTTTTTGAACAATTGAAAAACAGCTATTAAATTAAGAGCATTCGCCCATAATAAATTATAATTCTGATGTGTTCCAGTATGGTCCGTGGCAAACCAAAGCAGTAAAATAACAATACCGGTTATTCCAGTAATACTAAAGATTATAATATCTAAGGATTTCGTGTGCTTTTGAGATTTATAATCTTTGTAAGTAATAAATAGAATGAACAATCCGATAATCCCAAAAACAAATAACGGACTTGTCAAAAAATTAGAACTATTTTCTCTTGGCTTTTGCTCATAAACAAGCAGGCTCTCTTTAACCAATGGTGTTTCATCACTTCCAAACGTAGCGTTCTCAAAGAATTTATAAATATTCTTCGGTAAAAACATATGTTGTTCAGGCGTAGCTTTTCTATCGATCACAGAACCAAGAGCCAAATCTATTCCAAAACTTCCCCAAGAATTCCTATTCAAGTTTTCGTGTATTAATGTTCTAAAAGAAGCTTCCATATAGTCCTCTGGAATATTAAATTTAATGGAATTATTGACCGCAATTTGAGCGACATCCTTTATTTTGGTGGCGCAATTATCAAAGAAGAATTCGTATAAATAAGCCCTGTTTTCAGGTTTATAATTATGTATTAAAAAATCATACAGCCTTTGTTTCTGGTCCTGACTTAAATTTAAAACCTGTTCTTTAATCGTTCTGTTATAATATTCATACACACGATAAAACCTATCAAAAGAAGTTTTTCCTATTTTATAATTTAATTTCCCTTGGGCAAATTTCAAATAGAAATTAGGGGCTTCAAAATCAAATTCGCCATACCCATAAACAACATCCAGCTTGTTGTTAAAATCTTTAATTCTGAAGGCATTATGTCCGAAAGCATCGTTTAGATGAGTGCCAGGGCCAACGGTCAATACGCTTATTTCGGCACTTTCCGAAAGATGCTGTGCTTGTACTGATAAGAAAAGAAAAGAGAAAAATAAGAGTAATGATGTCTTCATTATCTAAAGATACTTAAATCGATTTTTAAAGAAAATACATTGGAATATAATGCCACACTTTGGTCGCCAATATCGGTAAAGGCATAATCTATCTGTACACCACTATATTTAAAGCCCAAACCGAAACTTGGTTGAAAACTCACTTGTTCTGAGTCATCAATTTGTGTTTCGTTTTGAAAATTCCCAGCGCCACCACGCAAATACACCATATCTAGATATGCAAATTCAAAACCTAAAGCAGGGTTGATACTAGCGAAAGACGACGAAAAAACATCATTGTTCTCTTCAAACCGAACATTTACATTAGCAGAAGCTAGAAGCGTATAATCGTAATGAAATGTTATGAGTTTAGAAATCCCTATCTGTAATTTAGGAATGGTAATTTCAGTAGTTTCAGGCAATTCTTGGTTCTGACCCTCGACGGCATCTTTAATGGTTTGAAATTCCGCTTCATCTATTGCCCACGCATTAAATGTAGTGGTAATATCCCGTGCCATAACACCAAAACTCCAATCGTTTCTAGTCTTATATTGAATCCCGGCATCCAACCCAAATCCCCAAGAGGACGCAAAATCGCCTATAATCCTTCGAATAACTTTTGCGTTTGCTCCAAAGCTTAATCCATCATTTAAAGTTGATTTTCTAGCATATGAAAACGTGATGCCATAATCGGCAGTAGAGAATAAACTAATTCTATCGTAATTTATATTTCCCTGTTCATCAATAAGTTGGGTGGTGTTTAAAATATCATCCACAGCAAATCGAATTAAGGAAATACCAACGGCGCTTCTATTATCTATTGGCATTGCAAAAGCGGCATAGTCGTAATTGGCAATATTTGCAAAGTAACTGGAATGCATTAGGGCAAGCTGATTATCTTCAATATTGACCAACCCAGCAGGATTCCAATACCCAGAATTCACATCTGCGGAATGTGAGGTTACCGCACTACTCATTCCCAAAGCAGCAGCATCTACACCAATATTCATAAACTCATTAGAATATTTTCTAACGGTTTGACTAAATACGGAAAGTGTTATTAAACCAAATAAAACAGTTATGTAATATCTCAATCGCAATTTTTTTACAAAGATGCACATTATACCTTTTCTATCATAACATATCACACAGAAAACAAGATTTTCACACTTATTTAAAAATATGGTTACCCGTAGAATGTTATCGTATAAACTACAAATAATAACAGATATTGTTCAATACATGCCATAGACTAAAATTGTTTGCTATTTTTACCGAAATATTTTATTTATGAAGCGATATATACCAAATGCATTAACACTTCTCAATTTATTCTGCGGAAGTATTGCTGTTATTTTTGCTGTTAATGATAATTTTATTGCTGCGGCACTATTTGTTTTTTTAGGCATATTTTTCGATTTCTTTGATGGTTTTGCAGCACGTAAATTTAACGTTCAGGGTGAACTGGGATTACAATTGGATTCTTTGGCAGATGTAGTTACTAGCGGATTGGTGCCAGGAATTGTGATGTTTAAGCTCATTGGGTTAACACAAATTGCGTGGGTTGATAATCTTCAAGAACATAGGGGTTTTGATTCATTATTGGGAATAGCAGGTGGTAGCTTGTTGCCTTTTTTAGGTTTAGCAATAACCTTGGGCTCTGCTTTTAGATTGGCAAAATTCAATATAGACACAGAACAACAAAGCTTTTTTAAAGGGTTGCCAACGCCTGCAAATACCTTATTAATCATTTCTTTACCATTAATTTTGGAATTTCAGAATAATGATGTGATTAATGCTATTATTTTAAATAAATGGTTTTTAATTGGTTTAACAGCATTCAGTTGTTGGATCTTAAATTCAAATGTTAAGCTGTTCGCTTTAAAGTTTAAGGATTATAGCTTTAAACCAAATGCTACCAGATACATCTTTATAATTTTGTGTTTGGTATTGCTTATCGTATTACATTTTGCAGCCATACCAATTATCATATTATTGTATATACTCATGTCTGTTTTAGACAATCTAACCTCTAAATAAATATCATGGCATCAGGGTTTTTTGCATTATTTGACGACATAGCCGCTTTAATGGACGATGTGGTTGTAATGAGTAAAATAAGCACAAAAAAGACTGCTGGTATTTTAGGCGATGACTTAGCTGTAAATGCTGAAAAGGCAACTGGATTTATAGCCTCAAGAGAGCTTCCCGTTTTGTGGGCAATAACTAAAGGTTCGGCCCTCAATAAATTAATTATTTTACCAGTTGCTTTCTTGCTTAGCGCTTTTGCACCATGGGCAGTAACTTTGGCTTTGATTTTAGGAGGTGTCTATTTGGCTTTTGAAGGTTTTGAGAAAATATATCATTTTTTCTTTCCTCATAAACATGAAGATGATGACAAAAAACACATAGAAGATGTTATTGTTTTGTCTAAAGAAGAGCAGCTTGTTGCAGAGAAAACGAAAATTAAATCGGCTATTTTTACTGATTTTATATTATCTGTAGAAATCGTAATTATTGCACTTGGAACTGTAATTGGGAAACCTATCTTGTTTCAAATTTTAGTGGTGTCTATAGTTGCTATTATCGCTACAATTGGGGTGTATGGCATTGTTGCTCTTATTGTTAGAATGGATGATTTTGGCTTAAGATTAGTAAGTTTAAACGATAATAAGAAAAGCATATCGTACATTTTTGGAAACATTTTGATCAATACCTTACCATGGGTTATAAAAAGTTTATCTGTAATTGGTACTATAGCTTTATTATTGGTAGCAGGCGGTATTTTTGTTCATAACATTGAGGTCTTGCACCATTTTTTAGACATACTTCCCGGTTTTGTTAGAGATTTTATTGTTGGAATAATTGTTGGTTTTTTTGCATTTTTACTTGTGAAACTATTTGTTTTTATTAAGAAGAAGTTTGTAAAAGGAGATGAAAAATAATTGCCAGACAAAGCTTTGTTTTAGGCGAAATATTTCAATGAAATTGATGCCGATGATGAAGAGCATATTATTTTAGGTTTGATGATGATGGTGTTGTTGGAGCGAAGAAAGGGGTAGGTTTGTTAATAAACATATTTTTTTTAAGATAAAATCTTCCTGTTCTGTCATTCCCGCTAAGGCAGGAATCCACTCAAAACAATCTAATAATTATAAAAATAGATTTCTGCCTACGCAGGAATGACAGTAGCATTTATAAAATACAAAGTGAAATTGTTAATACATAAAGCCATTTAGATGACCTCCAGAACTTTCTAGCCCTACAATATCCATTAGTTCCTCAAAATACCCACAAATTCTTTCCCTATCTTCTGTGTCAATTTCTAAATACATATGGGAAAACCTAGAAAGACCAATTTTTATTTTTTCTTGATATTTTAGATTTGTAGGATTATCAGATTCAGAAATACTCTGAAAATCTAAAGCTGCTTCATTAATGTTTTTAGTAAAGACAGGTCTTTTTTTAACGTCTCCAATTCCTGGGTAGAAATTTTCTTGATAAAATTTTTTCTTAGAAATAAAATTTTCGAATTTCTCTTTAGCGTCTTCTGGAGTTTTCATTATAATTATGTTTTCAACACAAGCGATAAAAAATAAAAGTGTAAAACAAATAAAAACCTTTTTGATCATAATCAATCGTTTAGGGTAAGATGAGCAAAATTTATAGTGTTTACTCCCGAATCTTCTTCTTCCGCAACTCAAAATTCTGACCCAAATAAACCTTACGTACCATTTCATCATTAGCCAATTCCTCAGGTTTTCCAGCTTTAAGAATACTACCTTCAAACATTAAATAGGTTCTATCGGTAATGGCGAGGGTTTCTTGTACATTATGGTCGGTAATCAAAATACCGATATTCTTTTTAGTCAATTGCGCTACAATACGCTGAATATCCTCAACCGCCACGGGGTCAACACCTGCGAAAGGTTCATCAAGTAAAATAAAATTAGGATCGGTTGCTAGAGCACGTGCAATTTCAGTACGACGGCGTTCGCCACCAGATAATAAATCACCTCTACTTTTACGAATATGTCCGAGTCCGAATTCTTCAATTAGAGACTCCATTTTCAAGTGCTGCTCTTTCTTGCTCAATTTGGTAAGTTGCAGTACACTTAAAATATTATCTTCAATACTCAGTTTTCTAAATACCGAAGCTTCTTGTGCCAAATACCCGATACCATGTTGCGCACGTTTGTACATTGGGTACTTTGTGATTTCGGTATTATCCAAAAATATATGACCGCCGTTGGGTTTTATCAATCCAACAATCATATAAAAAGATGTGGTTTTTCCAGCACCGTTTGGGCCTAAAAGTCCAACTATTTCACCTTGATTTACTTCAAGAGAAACATCTTTTACTACTTTTCGTCCGCTATAGGACTTCATTAAATTTTCGGCTCTTAAAATCATAAGGGTAATAATATATATTTCAAAAATAGTTAAATCTGGGAGACTAATGACACGAATTTTTTAATTACAACAGAAAACTGGGACTATTATTGTTTTTTGACACGGATTTCACGGATTAGTGTATGCTGAAAAAAAATGTTACGCAGAGAGATGTACAGAGAATACACGGAGATGACAGAGGATTTTAAACCCTAAAGACTATAATTATGACGGATTTACTGTGACAGGAAACTCCGGCTGCAAACTGCTAACTGAGTACTGCAAACTAAATTAAACACGTACTTTCTCCTTTCTGCGTTGATTTCTAATCACCATTTTAGAAATAAAAATACTCACTTGATATAATACTAAAATTGGAATCGCTACAATAACCTGACTCGCAATATCTGGCGGTGTTATAATTGCTGAAAGTATTAAAACAATTACCAAAGCATATTTTCTGTATTTTCTAAGGAACTCTGGAGTTACCAGTCCAACTTTGGTCAAGAAAAAGATGATAATTGGCAATTCAAAAATTAATCCAGAGGCTAAAACTGAATTTCTCACCAATCCAATATAGGAACTGATATCTATTTGATTGTCAACCATTTTGGATATGCTATAATTAGCTAAAAAATTAATGGAAAGCGGGCAAATAATATAGTATCCAAACAAAACTCCGATGAAAAACAATAAAGATGAAACTATAATAAACCCTCTGGAATGTTTTCTTTCGTTGGAATGCATTGCCGGACTTATAAATTTCCAAAATTGATAAATAACATAAGGGAACGAAAGGATGAAACCTCCCAAAACAGCAGTCCAAATATCAGCAGAAAATTGTCCTGCCATTGTCCTATTTTGTAAAATCAAAGGGATTTTTTCACCACAAAAAGTGGTGTCAACATTAATGAAATTAGCACATCTACACAAAAAATCATAGGTTGGGAAATCCATTTCCAAAGGTGCAAAAATGATCTCGTCAAAAATAAACCGACTGGAGATAAATGCAACCGCTCCAACAATTACAATTGCTAAAACAATTCTAATTAAATGCCACCTTAAATCTTCAAGATGATCTAAAAAAGACATCTCGTTTATGTTTTTCTTCGCCATTATATAATACCCTCTTTTACCAAATCATGTAAATGAACAACGCCAGCATATTTACCATTGTCTTCAACTAATAACTGCGTAATGCCAAAACCTTCCATAAGTTCTTTAGCATCAACAGCCATGGCATTAGGAGAAATTCGTTTTGGGTTTTCACTCATGATTTCCTTAGCGGTAAGCGATGAGAAATTATCCGTTTTGGTTAACATTCTACGTAAATCACCATCGGTAATTACACCAACAATAGCTCCGTTTTCAACTACTGCCGTTATGCCCAAAAGTTTTTCAGTTATTTCTACAATCACATCTTTAATACTTGCATTGAGGCTAACTTGCGGTTTTTGATTTACCGATGAAATGTCATGCACCCTTAAATATAATTTTTTGCCTAAAGCACCCCCTGGATGGTATTTTGCAAAATCCTTACTTGAAAAACCTCTTTTTTCCAATAAACAAATAGCCAACGCATCGCCAATGACCAATTGCGCTGTGGTACTTGTGGTTGGTGCTAAATTATGTGGGCATGCTTCTTTTTCAACATAAGTATTCAATACATAATCGGCTTGTTGTACTAAAAAAGATTCGGGGTTTCCAGTAATGGCAATCATTTTATTTTTCGCCATTTTTATTAAAGGCACTAATACTTTAATTTCAGGAGTGTTACCACTTTTAGAAATACAAACCACCACATCATTGTCTAAAATCAATCCCAAATCGCCATGAATCGCATCGGCGGCATGCATAAAAATAGAAGGTGTTCCCGTAGAATTTAAAGTCGCTACAATTTTATTGGCAATTATGGCACTTTTACCAATACCCGTTATTATAACACGTCCTTTGGAATTAAAAATCAATTCAACTGCATCTGCAAAATCATCATCTACAAGTTTAGATAAATTCAAAATGGCTTTACCTTCCATTTCAATAGTTTGTCTTGCGGTATCTAAAATAGTTGCTTTACTGTTCAAAAAGTTATGGTTTTATGTTTTATATAATCGACGCTATAAAAGATTTTGTTATCTTTAATGTCAGTCAATTTAAAATTTTATCGTAAATTCAAATCTCGTTACAAAACTAACGAAAAAATGATTGGGGGCTCTCCATATACATTACTAAATTAACAAGGTTATTTGTAAATGTATATTAAATAATTAGTTAATAAACTTTATAGATTTCATGGCAATCGTAAAAACAGACTTGCATGGTGCATTAAAAAAGTATTTCGGGTTTAATAAATTTAAAGGACTTCAAGAACCTGTTATAGAAAGCTTACTATCTGGAAAACATACATTTGTAATCATGCCAACAGGTGGTGGAAAATCATTGTGCTATCAATTACCTGCATTAATGAAAGAAGGAACTGCAATAATTGTTTCTCCATTAATTGCTTTGATGAAAAATCAAGTAGATGCAATTAGAGGTATTTCAGATGAAGAAGGCGTAGCACATGTTTTAAATTCTTCATTGAACAAAACAGAGGTTAAGCGCGTAAAGGAAGATATTACCAATGGCACCACAAAATTGCTTTATGTGGCACCAGAATCGCTGACCAAAGAAGAAAACGTGGAGTTTTTACGTTCTGTAAAAATCTCGTTCATGGCTGTTGACGAAGCCCATTGTATTAGTGAGTGGGGACATGATTTTAGACCAGAATACAGAAACCTAAGACATATTATAGGCAGAATAGGCGATAATATTCCAATTATAGGATTGACTGCTACGGCAACTCCAAAAGTTCAAGAAGATATTATCAAAAATTTAGGAATCTCGGGAGCTACTACATTTAAAGCCTCTTTTAACAGACCTAATTTATATTACGAAGTACGCCCGAAAACTAAAAATGTAGATGTTGATATTATTCGTTTTGTAAAACAGAATGAAGGAAAATCGGGTATTGTATATTGTTTAAGCAGAAAACGTGTTGAGGAGTTGGCGCAAGTTTTACAAGTTAATGGGGTTAAAGCTGTGCCTTACCATGCAGGATTAGACGCAAAAACAAGATCGAGCCATCAAGATAAGTTCCTAATGGAAGATGTAGATGTTGTGGTGGCTACCATCGCTTTCGGGATGGGAATAGATAAACCCGATGTGCGTTTTGTAATTCATCACGACATTCCAAAAAGTATTGAGAGCTATTACCAGGAAACAGGGAGAGGCGGTCGCGATGGGGGTGAAGGTCATTGTTTAGCCTATTACGCCTACAAGGACATTGAAAAACTAGAAAAATTCATGTCTGGTAAACCTGTGGCAGAACAGGAAATTGGGCACGCATTATTGCAAGAAGTTGTGGCGTTTGCGGAAACTTCAATCTCAAGACGGAAATTTATCCTGCATTATTTCGGCGAAGAATTCGATACAGAAACAGGAGAAGGTGGCGATATGGATGATAACGTGCGCCATCCAAAAAAGCAAATCGAAGCAAAGGACAATGCGAAGCTTTTATTAGAAGTTGTTCAAAGTACCAACGAAAAATACAAATCCAAAGATTTAGTGAGTGTTATTGTTGGTAAAGAAAATGCCATGATAAACTCGCATAAAACAAACGAACTGCCTTTCTTCGGAAAAGGAAAAGATCAAGACGATAAATATTGGATGGCATTGCTGCGACAACTTTTAGTTGCAGGTTATTTAAAGAAAGATATTGAAACCTATGGCGTTATAAAATTAAAGCCAGAAGGCGAGGCATTCATCAAAAAGCCAACATCTTTTATGATGACGGAAGACCATGTGTTTGACGATGGTAAAGGTAAAAGCGATGGTATCATTACCGCAGAAAAAGGTGGCGTAGGCGTTGCGGATGCTGCTTTAATGAGCATGCTAAAAGATTTACGAAAGAAAAATGCAAAAAAATTGGGTGTGCCGCCGTTTGTGATTTTTCAAGATCCTTCGTTAGAGGATATGTCGCTCAAGTATCCAATAAACTTAACAGAGTTGGCAAATGTGCACGGTGTTGGCGATGGAAAATCTAAAAAATACGGAAAAGATTTTGTGGCGTTAATAGCACAATATGTTGAAGATAACGATATCACCAGACCAGACGATTTGGTTGTAAAATCAACTGGGAGCAATTCGGCAAATAAACTGTACATCATTCAAAATGTAGATAGAAAACTACCCTTAGACGATATTGCGTCCTCCAAGGGCATGTCCATGGACGATTTTATAAAAGAAATGGAAGTCATTGTCTATTCCGGCACAAAACTCAATATCAATTATTGGATTGATGAAATTTTAGACGAAGAACAACAAGAAGAAATCCATGAGTATTTTATGGAGTCCGAATCTGAAGATATAAATGATGCCATCGAAGAATTTGATGGCGATTATGATGATGAGGAATTACGTTTGTATAGAATAAAGTTTTTTAGCGAAGTGGCGAATTAGCATTGTAATTATTTGGGCGTTACCCCGAAAAGGGGTCGGGCTTTCTGCTATATCTTTTTAAAGCGTCATAGCGAGGACGAAGGACGTGGCTATCTCATAAATGTTAGTTCTACATAGGCTTTGTCGCTTTAATAGTTTTAAAAAGGATGAGCCTGTCCTGAGCGTAGTCGAAGGGCTTCAATCCCTAACGCGGGTTAGTTTGCTAGTTTTTAGAATACCCGAAATTCAGGTGTTTACTTATAGAGAGCTTTCTCCTTATTTTCAATATAATTAGGATTTACTTTTATTAATATCTTTTCAGGGGGCTAGTGCTCGTTTGAAACGAGTACCCATAAATTATATTTTAAGCTAACCGTTTCTGAACATTGTCATATTCTATACTTTATTTTGATATAAATTATTGAGACTTATTTAATACGGTACTCGTTTCAAACGAGCACTAGCGGAGTCTAGGGATTTGAATCAGTTTTAGCTTTCTTTTTTTGGGATTTCGTCCCAATAGCTATCGGGATCGCCTTTTTGGAATTTTATTACATTATTTTAATGAGTTTTCAATATCTATTTTAATTAGTTCCCAAACTTTCCCTTTTAGACATTTAGGCGTAAAATCTTTTTCAGCAACAGAGAAATCAACAACTTTAGTTAATAGTTCATCTTTAGAATAGCCATAAGGATTTCTTTTTAGATAAAAATCTATCATGTCATTTAGTGAATAGGTTTCTAACAGTTCATGGATATCCCAAAAATCTTTTTTTCTGCCACCTTGTGCAATGATTTCAAATTTCATTGCTGCCACTTCTTCAATACTAGAAAACCGAACACCTTGTTCAGTACTACAAGGAAAAACAAAAGGGTCTGTATAGAATAAGTCTAATTTTACCACATCACTTTCAGTAGTGCCAATAAAATAAGATTTACCCAATCCAACTAAATCAACAGAAGACTTTTCCACATAAGGAAAAGTTTGAATTAAAATATCTTCAAGTTTTGCGAAGTCAATACTTCCATAATCAGCATCTGTGAATAAATCTATATCAATGGATGCTCTATGACCTAACTGAAGACTTAAAGAAGTACCTCCAACAATTCTAAAACTATGAAGCTCCTCAATCAACATTAATTGTTTAAGGGTTTGCCACAATACATCAGAAACGGTGTTTAAATATAACTTCATTATATTAAATTATGCGCAATAAGATTGGCCTTAAAAGAAGGTAAATAACTTGTCCCTATGGATTTAATTTCTTTTAAAATAGTTGTTCTTCCGTAGAATAAAATAATTTCATTTATTTCAGATTCATTTCCTCTTTCTAAAATTCTTTTGATAACTGCTCTTTTATTTTTAATCCAATCTATGTCGTCAAAATTAGTATCCCAAAACAGTTCTTTTCTAACATTACTAATATTAGGCATGCTTTTTAGTTCAGATGCTTCGGTGATTTTTACGTCATAACTTGCTTGTAATAACATGAAGTAATCTGTATCAGTCTTAAATTCTTTTGATAGTTTAATTGAAAGTTTTGGATTAATGTCTCTTCTTTTATTTAGAATAGCACTAATGGTTTGTTTGTGTTCGCCAATTAATTCAGCTAATTCAGAACCTTTTAGATTCCGATTATTCAATTCCCATCTTAGTAAAGTACCAGGATGGATACCCTTAATTTTATTTAATCTTGGTAACATGATTCAAATTTTATATGAAATTACAAAATATTTAAATAGTAAACAAAAACGTTTACTATTAATAAACACTATTGTTTACTTTTAATCAGGGATTATTCCAAGTTTTTTATGCGAAGTTTAGTCATTTTAATCTTCCGAAAACATGACTGGTGTTTTAGTGATTTTTCAAAATACTTCGCAGTTGGTTTTACGTTAGAGAAGGTACAAACTGAATTTTTTTTATTAGAGAATAAGCAGATTGGTGGGTAGAAAAATGTATTCAATTTAAAGTTTATCAATTATAGAAAGTATTTATTTTTTTATATGTTAGATAAGCATGTTTGCAACTGGCTTTTATTCATTCAGCAATTTTATTATTTCATCAACTTCTTTGGCGTTCAAATCGAACCATTCTCCACGCACTCTTTTATGTGAATAAAATTCGTGAAGATGATTTTCCAATTCCAATGCTAATTTTCTTGTCGCAAATTTCCTTTTTGCAATTGTTTTAATTTTCGGGTCTTCACTCCGTAATGTTTTTTCACGATAATTTGGGTCATTTGACATTCCAATTTTATGCAAACCAGATTTACTATCAAGCATTAAATATGTGTAACAAAATTTTTTAGTTGTTTTAGTAGATTTTTTAACTTGTCCAACTGTTTTGTTTTCATAGAAGTGTTTAGAAAACTCCAAACATTCAGAATAATGTTTAGATTCTAAATTTTTAAATTGTTCAGGTTTCTTTAATTCAATATCCCAAACTCCGTCGGTACAAGCTAATCCACGAGCCATTGGTAACCCATTTTCCGTGTCGAAAAGATTTACTTCTGGACACATTCCTGTAAACATTCCGTTCGTTTTTCCTTTAGACCAGGTTGGCGGTTCAGAAACTATATTTATTTCCTTTTCCTCATAATCAGAAGGAATAGCGTTTCCTTTTCTCAAAGTTTCATAAAGGTTGTTATTATAATCAATATCAGAATAGTCTGAATAAAAGTAAATAGTCAAAGCGTGCCTCCTACAATATTCCAAAATTGGACATCTTGAGTGAAGTCCTATTTCTCTACTTTGTTTTAAATACTCTTGTTTGTTCATAGTTTTTTTCAGCTTGTTGCTAACTCGTTATATCAAAACTTTTATCACCGATATCCCGTAAATAAATCAAGGGCTAGTAACTTTTTTGTTACTGTTACCCCGTAAATATAATTAATTTTTCCTACGAAAATTTAAAAAACATATTGAAGCAACTAATTAAACCTACAAATCCATAATCATAAATCATTTCATATATTTGCAGCTCAATAAAAACAAGTACAATGCAAGACGGATTATACGCAAAATTCAACACATCTAAAGGCGAAATAGTAGTCGCTTTAGAATACCAAAAAACACCGGGAACAGTAGGTCATTTTGTGGCTTTAGCTGAAGGAAACTTAGAAAACAAGATAAAACCTCAAGGCACACCTTATTATGATGGTTTAAAATTCCATAGGGTTATTCCAGATTTTATGATTCAAGGTGGTTGTCCACAAGGTTCTGGTGCTGGGAATCCAGGATACCAGTTTGATGACGAGTTTCATCCAGATTTAAAACACGATGGCCCAGGGGTATTATCTATGGCGAATGCAGGCCCAGGCACTAATGGAAGTCAGTTTTTCATCACACATACCGAAACTGCTTGGTTAGATGGGAAACACACCGTTTTTGGAAAAGTACAAACGGGACAAGATGTTGTTGATGCTATTGCTCAAGGCGATAAAATTGAAAGTTTGGAAATTGTACGAGTAGGAGACGCCGCAGAAGCATTTAAAGCTGTTGAAGCTTTTAGAACTTTTGAAGGTTCTAGGGAAAAAAGACTAGCGGAAGAATTAGCAAAAGTAGAAGCAGAATTGGATAAAGTTGCTGCTGGATTTGATAAAACAGAAAGCGGATTACGTTACCGAATCATCCAAAAAGGAAACGGTGCAAAAGCAGAAAAAGGTAAAACTGTTTCTGTACATTATAAAGGACAATTAATTGACGGTACAGTATTCGATTCGTCTTACAAAAGAAACCAGCCCATTGATTTTCCATTGGGAGTTGGTCAAGTCATTCCAGGATGGGACGAAGGGATTAGCTTATTAAATGTTGGCGATAAAGCACGTTTGGTAATTCCAAGTCATTTAGGTTATGGAAGCGCAGGTGCAGGAGGTGTAATTCCACCAGATGCAAATTTAATTTTCGATGTAGAGTTGATGAATGTGAAATAGAAAACACAAATCAATTATATAATTTAAAGCACTCATTTTTTGGGTGCTTTTTTTTGATTTGGTTCTCACGACGTTTAATTAATTTGTTTGTCGATTATATTTTAACATTTAATCTCTTACTCGTAGTTTTGCAGCGTGATAAGCGTAAAACAATCAGATTTATATTCGGAAGTACTGAAAGAACTTAATTATTCTTTTGGTAATGTTTACATTTTTAATGGGTTTGTAATTACCGAAATTAAACAAGGTATTAATGTCAGTTGGGAAAACCATGCGAAACTTATTGCTGAAGATGTCTCCTGTTATTTAGGAACAGATGGAAGCGATTTGGTTTACATTTCCAATCGCATACATTCTTATGCAGTTATGGCAGCAGACTGGTTAAAGTTTTTTAAAAGTAATTATCTTTTAAAAGCCTATTACATTGTTTCTAGTTCTCCGCACAGTAAACTCAACCTCATGGTAGAAAGTTTATTTTTTAAAAACAAAATAAAAAGTTTTGATTCGCTTCATGCTGCTGTTAATTGGGTAAAAAAAGGAATGGTAGAAGTGGCTTAGTCACTAATATTACTTATTTTTAGCGCGATACTTCAAAATTAAAACTTGTGACTTCAGCAGAACTAGAAAAATTAAAATATCCCATAGGTCAATTTGAATGCCCGAGTAATATATCCGAACAAATTATTGAAAGTTGGATCTCTATTTTAGAGCATTTTCCAAACCGTTTAGAAAACCTTGTTAAGGATTTAAGTGATAAACAATTAGATACGGTTTACAGACCAGATGGTTGGACAATTAGACAAGTTGTCCATCATATTGCCGATAGTCATCATCATAGTTATTCACGGTTTAAGTGGACATTAACAGAAGATAAACCTGTAATAAAAGCCTATTATGAAGACCGTTGGGCAGAATTGATGGATACTAGAACTGCGCCCATAGGCATGTCTTTAAGTTATATTAAAGCGCTTCACGAAAAGTTGGTCTATATCTTGAAACGCTTATCTGAAGAAGATTTAAATAAGTGTTTTGTACATCCTGAAACCAATAACGAAGTAAAATTGAATTACAATATTGGTAACTATGCATGGCATAGTAATCATCATTATGCCCATATAGAAAATTTACTAAAGCGTAACGATTGGCTTTAAATGATTAGAACACTTCAAACAGGGGATACTCAAGCATTACTGGAAATTTACAATTATTATGTTGTGAATACTGTTGTTACTTTTGATATTGAACCTTTATCGTTTGAAGTTTTTCAAGGGAAAATAAGTAGTATAAATGCTGAATATCCGTTTTTAGTATATGAAGACCAGAATGAAATTTTAGGTTTTGCTTACGGGAGTAAATTCAGACCAAAACCTGCCTATAATTTTTCGGTTGAATCTACGGTTTATATAAAACATACAGCCCACGGCAAGCAAATTGGAACGCAACTGTACAAAGCATTAATAGGGCAATTGAAACAAACAGAAGCTCACACAGTTTTGGGCGTGTTGACCATACCAAATGAAGCCAGCGTAAAACTTCACAAAAAGTTTGGGTTTAAAGAAGTAGCACACTTAAAGGAAGTGGGTTTAAAATTTGGGAAATGGCATGATGTAGGTATTTGGCAATTGAAATTACATTAACTTTTCCATTTTATGTTACAGCCAATACTTGGTTTTTGATTTGCCTTATTTTCTTTGCCTTCCAAAATACAATCTAAAGCGTTTCTCAAATCTTTTCCAGAAAGCGGAATTCCATTTCCAGGTCTAGAATCGTCTAATTGTCCGCGATATACTAATTCCAATCCATCATTAAATACATAGAAATCTGGAGTGCAAGCAGCGTCGTAAGCCTTTGCTATCTCTTGGGTTTCATCATATAAATAAGGGAATGGGTAACCTTCAGATTTAGCATGAACTTTCATTTTATCAGGGCCATCTTGCGGATAATTTACAGCATCATTACTTGAAATGGCTATAAACGAAATGCCTTTTGACGTGTACTCATTAGCTATCGCCACCAATTCAGAATTCACATGAATGACAAACGGGCAATGGTTACAGATAAACATGACTACCGTGCCATGTTCTCCTTTCAATTCATTTAAACTTCGTTTGGAATCGGAAACAGTATCCAAAAGAGAAAAATATGGAGCTTTTGTTCCTAGCGGAAGCATATTTGAAGGTGTTCTTGCCATAATCTAAAGTTTTCTCAAAGTTCGTTAAAATTAATAAAATACGAGTTGGATATCGGAGCAATTATAATTCAAGGGTAAAAAATTTCTTATTTTCAATCGTTGGTGTCCGATAAAAAAATCAGAAATCTTTCAACCTTTTACTTGATAAGCGATGTTTAAGATGTCGCCCCGATGGGGCTTGATTTTTTAGCTCTTATCCTTTTGCTACAAAGATTCCATCCCTATGGGATTCTTTTAGCTCCAGAGGAGCGTAATCTTTATAGACCGAAGCAAAAAATGTTATAAAGCTCCATAGGAGCGAAATTTAATCGGACAATAGTGGTTTTCAAAAATAATTATTCACTTCATTAAATTTATCTTTATATTAAGTTCTCAATTTTAAAAAATGAACGAAACAATATCTTTTGAAGATTTTACCAAAGTGGATTTTCGGGTAGGCACCATCATTGAAGTCAACGATTTTCCAGAAGCGCGACACCCTGCCTATCAATTGACTATAGATTTTGGAGACTTAGGCCTAAAAAAAACGTCAGCTCAAATCACAACATTATATTCTAAAGAAGATTTATTAAACAAACAAATTGTGGCGATTGTTAATTTTCCAAAGAAGCAAATAGCAAAGTTTATGAGTGAGTGTTTGGTTTTAGGTGCAGTCGATGGAAAAGATGTGATACTTTTAAACCCAGAAACCAAAGTAAAAAATGGAACTTCTATTAGCTAATTAGAATCCATAAAAAAACCGCCATTAAAAATAGCGGTTTCATCATTTTAATCCTTTAGATAAGATTATATATCGTCAAAGTCTATGTCCGTAAAACTTTCAGTAGATTTTGGCTCTTCTGGAGTAGAAGCAACTTCATTTGCTGGCGCATCATATTCCTTTTTAAAGTCTTTTTGATGGCGTTCGCTTATCACTTCATTACCTTTTTCGGCAATAATATAATCTGTCATTTCAGCTAGAATCTCCTTAAATTCAGTAAAATCTTCCTTATAAATATAGATTTTGTGCTTTTTGTAATGGAAAGAACCATCGTCGTTTGTGAATTTTTTACTCTCGGTAATCGTCAAGTAATAATCATCTGCTTTTGTAGCTCTAACATCAAAAAAATAGGTGCGTCTTCCTGCTCGTAATACCTTAGAAAAAATCTCCTCTTGCTCCATCATGCCGTTGTTACTCATTATATTTCAATTTAATTAAATACTTATTGTTTACATCAAAAATCTAAAAAAAACCTAAACTTACCAACATTTTTTAAAGTTTCTTTTTAAAATAGTGACTTTTATTGCATTAAATGAAAATTTCAATAAAGATTTATACTACTTATTAGAGATGATTTAAATTTTATTCTCGTTGGTTTCGCTTAATTGTTTAAGATATAGATGTTTGTAATAGCCTTCGGTTTCAATAAGCTTATTATGGGTTCCTTTTTGAACAATCTTACCATTGTCTAAAACAATAATTTTATCCGCGTTTTTAGCAGAAGACACACGATGACTGACAATAATTGTGGTTTTTCCTTTGGAAATTTTGAAGAGATTATTCAATATTTTTTCTTCCGTTTCGGTATCAACTGCTGATAAACAATCATCAAACAGTAAAATTTTTGGTGATTTTATAATGGCTCTTGCAATAGACACACGCTGTTTTTGTCCGCCAGAAAGCGTAATACCGCGTTCGCCTAAAACGGTATCATAGCCTTTGTTGAATTTTATAATGTTTTTATGAACCTGCGCATTTTTTGCAGCTGAAATTACCTCTTCGTCTGTAGCATCTTCTTTTCCAAACTTAATATTGTTCTTTATAGAATCTGAAAACAGAAATGCATCTTGAGGTACATAGCCTGTACTTTCTCTTAAATCCGTAAGGTTGTGGTTTCTAATTTCTTTGTTATTTACCAAAATACTGCCTTCATCTACATCATAAAGCCTGCCTACCAAATCCAGAATGGTAGATTTTCCAGAACCTGTTTTTCCCAAAATAGCTAAAGTTTCTCCTTCCTTAATTTCGAACGAGACATTTTTTAAAGCCTGAATATTGGTGTCATCATATGTAAACGATACGTTTTTAAATGAAATATCCCCAGTAATTTCTGTGTGTCCTTCAACTTCATTTTTTATCTCCGGTTCAATTTTTAAAAACTCATTGATACGTTTTTGAGACGCTTCGGCTTGCTGCACAATAGAAGTTACCCAACCAACTGTTGCAACTGGCCAGGTTAACATATTTACATAAATAATAAATTCGGCAATGGTGCCTAAGCTTTCAATTTCGCCATTAATATATTGCATGCCGCCAATATAAATGACCAGAAGGTTACTGGTGCCTATGAGTAAAATCATCATTGGAAAAAACAGCGCTTGTATTTTTACCAAGTGTAATTGTTTCTCTTTACTGGTAGTTGACAGATCATCGAAATTAGCCGAAGTTTTCGGTTCAATGCCGTAAGCTTTAATGACTGAAATTCCGCTAAAAGATTCCTGCGTATAGGTAGAAAGTTTAGATAAATATTCTTGAACAATCGTACTTCTTTTATGTATTTCTTTACTCAATTTATAGATGATAACCGATAAAATGGGTAACGGAATAATTGTATAAAGTGTTAAAGTGGGTGCTTGGTTGAACATGTAAGCAAGTGCAATAACAAACAACGTAATGGTATTGATACTGTACATGATAGCTGGGCCTGCGTACATACGCACACGACCAACATCCTCACTTATTCGGTTCATTAAATCTCCAGTTCTGTTCTTTTTGTAGAAGTTTAGAGATAGTTTTTGATATTGGGCATAAACCTCATTTTTTAAATCGTATTCAATATATCGAGATACGTTAATAATAGTTTGTCGCATTAAAAACGTAAATACGCCCGCAATTATAGCAGCTCCTATAATGTAAAGAATGGCTTCTAATAGTTCAGATTTAATGGCAGATTCGCTTAGTCCAGCTTTATTTTCAATGATTTCGAAAATACGCCTGATATAACGTGGCGTGAAGAGTAAAAAAATTCTAGCAACAATAGTAATTACAACCCCAACCAAAAGATGGGTTTTGTATTTTAAGAAGTATTTATTTAAATGTTTTAGCTCTTTCACTTGTGATCAAAAAATGTCTTGCAAATATAAAGGATTAAATGAACAATTGTGGTTGTCTGGAAATTGGGAACTGTTAAATAATACCCAAAGAAAATTTATAGAGTGTTATGTTTTTACTTTAAAATTAGCGCTATTTTTTTAGCCACAAATTCACGAGTAGATGAGTTTGTACTCCTATAAAATTCATGAATTCGTGGCAGTTTTTTTAATCTGAACAAAATATGGTTTTACATTCGTCTTTATTAAAATAGTCTTATTTTTGCCATCTTTAAAAGTGAAATAAAAACCATGCGTTTTAATTAAAGTTCTTTGTAATGATGCTAAACAGAAGACATATTCGTGTAAAAGTAATGCAAACCATTTACGCCTTTAAGGGGAGTGAAAGTGATGATTTAACTAAGGATCAAAAATTCCTGTTGTTTAGTATCGAGAATATGCACAATTTATACTTATTACTAATTTCTTTATTAGTTGAAGTAAAAAAAAGGGCAGAACAAGATTTACAAAAGAAGGAAAAGAAGCATTTAGCAACTTCCGAAGACAAAAATCCTAATAGAAAATTTATAAACAACCAGGTTTTTCAGATCATTGAGGAGAATGAAGCTTTTAAATCTAACTTAGAGTCTAATAAAGCCGTTAATTGGGATTTAGATAGCGAATATGTTGATATTATCTTTAAAGCCATTGTTAAAAGTGATTTGTATGAAGATTATATGCAAACCAGAACATCGGATTTTAAGGAAGATAAAGACTTTTTTATAGATATTTTTAAAGACGTTATTGCACCCAACGAAAAGCTTTACGAATATATTGAGGATAAGAATTTAACATGGTTGGATGATTTGCCAACGGTAAACACCACCATTTTAAAATTGCTTAGAAAATTAAAAGTAAATAGTCCCGAAACTCATTTTACTCCAAAATTGTATAAAGATATTGAGGACAAACAATTTGCGATAGATCTGTTTAGAAAAACCATTTTAAATAATGCATCTCTTAAAAAGGAAATTGAGCAAAAAACCCAAAACTGGGACGCAGATAGAATAGCCAATATAGATTATGTATTGTTACAGATGGGGATTTGCGAATTGCACCATTTTCCGTCTATCCCTGTAAAGGTTACCATCAATGAATATTTAGAGATTGCCAAAGAATATTCAACGCCTAAAAGCAGTATTTTTATCAACGGTATTTTAGATAAATTGGTTAAGGAATACAAGAAAGACGGAAAGTTTAATAAGGTAGGAAGAGGCTTAATCTAAGCTGAAAACCGTTAAGATAGTGTCAAAAAGTTTTTAAACAGTTAAATTATTACTATTTTTGCGCACCAAATCATAAAAACAATCAATTATGAAAAAAATAATTTTAGGGATCAGTACCCTGTGTTTAGTAGCCTTTACAAGCTGTAAAGAAGATGCAACAAAAAAAATTAACGAAACTAATGTGGCCGAGGCAGCGGTAAGAGATGCGGTTGCGTCTAAATTTCCAGTTTTGACATTTGATAAAAAAGAACACGATTTTGGCGAAATAGAAGCTAAAACCTCTGTTGAAACTATATTTAAGTATAAAAACACGGGAGAAGGCCCTTTGGTAATTACGAATATAAAAAGTTCTTGTGGGTGTACTGTACCAAAAGATTGGAGTAGAGAACCCTTAGCTCCAGGTGGAGAAGGGCAATTCACAGTAAAATTTAATGGAAGTGGTTCTAATAAAGTTTCTAAAACTATTACGGTTACTGCCAACACAGAAAAAGGAACAGAGACTGTAAAAATCACAGCATTTGTTAAACCAGATCCAAATGCCGCTAAACCAGCAGCTAAAAGCTAAATAAAAAAAATGGGAGAATTTTTTGCAGGACAAGGCGGACTTTTAATTTTAATGATGGTGATATTTTATTTCTTCATCATTAGACCACAAATGCAGCGCGCTAAAAAAGAAAAGAAATTTGCAGCTGAATTAAAGCGAGGCGATAAAGTGGTTACCAAAAGTGGTTTGCACGGAAAAATAGCAGAATTGAATGATAAAGATAGCACCTGTGTTATCGAAACTTTAGCGGGTAAGCTTAAGTTTGATCGTACTGCTATTTCTATGGAAATGAGTACAAAACTCAACGCTCCAGCGAAAAAATAAACTTTTTAGGAATATTATATACAGAAGGCTTTCCAATTGGGAAGCCTTTTTAATGGTGCTGTATTTTTTAGCTTGTGATTATCTTAACAAAGGTAACTTGTTATTGGGGTTCAGTTTTTGTAAATTTGCACCATGGGAAAAGGAATTCATGAAAAGCGCAACTCAAGAATATTTAACTTCAATTTTTTAGTGTTCAGAAATCAGTCTGATAAATTTATTCCTCCTACATTCCTGTAATCAGTTGCTCAATCTTTGCAACTAAAAAACACCTATTATATCTTAATGTTTTCAGCTTAAAAAAAAAGTTTGTTGCATTGGTGCTTTTCAATCATTTTTGAGATAACTATATCATTTTGAAGTTATAACAAAATTCATTCATACACAATGATTATTAAAACGTTTGATGCCTTTTCACGGTTATCAATTTTCAACATAAACCGTATTACCAATTTCTTGCACGACTATTCGGGTGTTTATAAGGATAGTAAAAGCGCTATCAGAAAGTCCTTGATGTACGCAGCAAAGGAGGTTCCCGGTTTGGGAGGTTATGTTTTCGTAGCTGAGAAAAAAGATGAAATTATAGGAGTGCTAGTTATTAACAGAACAGGCATGAACGAATATATAGCCGAAAACATTCTAGTAAATATTGCCGTAAAAACAGAATATCGTGGAGCTGGAGTAGCCAATGCTCTAATTAATTATGTTAAAGAATATTGCGATGGAGACATTGCATTACATATACATAAGGAAAATCCTGCCGTAGCGTTATTTAAAAACCAAGGCTTTAAAACAAAATATATAGAAATGCGATTAGAACGCTAATCACATGTAATCAAAACACATAAAATTTTAATGAAAATAATACAAATAAAAAGAGAAACAAAAATTGAAAAGCGACATTCTGTTAGAATGGGAGAATTAATAACAAAAGTAACTTACATTAAAAAGTGTTTGTTAGGATTGCCATTTAAAACAGTACATAAATACCGGGAAACCTATTATGGTGAGGTAAAAGACTGTAAAGATTGTATGCTTTTTATCTAAAACTAAAAACTAAAATAAATGAGAGTACTTGTAATTGGAGCTGGCAACATGGGCTTAACCTATGCCGAAGGAATGTCTAAATCCAAACTATTGAAAAAACGAAATATCATGGTTTTGGATAACTCCAAGGAGAAACTGGAAGCGTTAGACAAAATATCGCATTTTGATACGTTTGAAAAATTGGATGATTGTGTGCCAATAGCAGATATTATATTTATAGCTGTAAAACCATATCATGCTGAAGAGGTGTTTAATTCTATTCAGCCATTGGTAACACCACAACAAATTATTATTTCCATTATGGCAGGTGTTACTATACCTAGAATTACCGAAATAACAGGATTGAAAAAAATAGTTAGGGCAATGCCGAATTTACCAGCACAAATTGGTAAAGGCTTAACCTCTTATGTGGCTTCGCCAGAAGTGTCTCGTATTGAGCTTTTAACGGTAGAAAGTTTATTGGATACCACAGGAAAATCCATTAAAGTTTCAAACGAAGGATTGATAGATGCATCCACAGGGATTTCTGGAAGCGGACCCGCATACGTGTTTTATTTTATGCAAAGCATGATGGAAGCAGCGTTACAAATGGGCTTTTCAAAAAACGATTCTACCATGTTGGTTAGTCAGACGTTTACTGGAGCCGTAGAGCTCTTTAACCAATCTAATTTATCCCCTAATTCTTGGATGGAACTTGTGGCTTCTAAAGGTGGTACAACTCGCGCAGCTTTAGACTCTATGGATGATAATAATTTGAGCGAATTAATAAAAGACGCTGCTTTTGCTGCATTTAATAGAGCTGTTGAATTAGGAAAAGAATATTAATATGTACAAAGAAAGAATAGTAATTAAAGTTGGTACAAACGTTATGACCAATAAGGACAACCGAATTGTAAGACCTGTGTTGAGACGTTTGGTAAAACAAATCGCGGAGCTTTACGAGCGGGATATTATGACGATTTTAGTATCATCAGGATCTGTAATTGCAGGTCGCGAAGTGATGGGGGAATCTAAAATTGAAAATAGAACCCAAAGACGACAAGTATATTCTGCCATTGGGCAACCAAGAATGATGCGTTTGTATTATAATATTTTCCATGAGTATGGAATGAAATGCGCTCAAGTATTGCCCACCAAAAGAGATTTTACGCCAGGTGTACACAGAGAAAATATGATTAGTTGTTGCGAGGGCTTATTGTCTGAAGGTGTTGTGCCTATTGCTAATGAAGATGATGCAGTATCTGTTACCATGTCTATGTTTTCAGATAATGATGAGTTAGCGAGTTTAATTGCGCAACTTATAAATGCAGATAGGCTGATTATTTTAACTGATATAGACGGCCTTTACGACGGACATCCAGAGGAAGAAAATAGCGATTTAATTACAAATGTTGACCCAGACGACGATTTAGATAAATACATTAAAGAGAATAATAAAATCGAAGGAGAAGGTAGAGGAGGTATGGGCTCCAAGTTAGATTATGCACAACAAGCAGCAGCAAATAATATACCTACCTATATTGTGAATGGTAAAAAAGATAATATTATAATAGATATTATAGACGGAAAAGATGTTGGTACTAAAGTATCGCTTTAAAAAAAATATTGGAATTACTAAGAGAACAAACTATAATTCTCTTAATTTGAAATTGTTCTAACAATTTTTATACTTATCATTCAAACCGATGTTTTCTAAAATCATCGGTTTTATTTTTTCTAAGCGGGTTTGTTTTGTGGCGTCTCGTTTTGCAGAAGCAATGTAGTCACAATACTCGCGCCGTTTACTTGGAGTGAGATTTTTAAAGGAATTATTTAAGTCGGTATCAGAATCCAATACAGTTTTGAGTTCAGCAGGAATTACAATATCTTTTTTGGTAGTTTTTACAGGCTTAATTTCTTTACCCAATTTTTGATTTTCAATGGCTTCCTTTACATAAGCTAAGACAACGTTTTTATCAATATCTTCTATATTTTCAAAACGCATTTGTCGCATGGCTTTTGTTTTTCCGTCTTGGGCATTTCTAAGGAGGTTTTGTTCATCCTTTAAAAACACACCATTGAAGAACCATATTCCAAAATGGTTCTTAAAAGCACCGAGACTTAATACGTTTTTACCATTTAAGGCATACACAGGACAACTCCATTTTACGGTTTCTTCAAGTTCTGTGGAAAGGATGATGGAGCGTAATAAGTTTAACGCATTACTATAGTGGGCACTTTCTTCTATGTATTCTTCTACGGAGTGGACTTTTTTCATTTTTTTATGTTTCGTTTAACGTCTAGTATAAGAAATGTAGGGCAGGTGATAAGCGATACGTTTCGGTTTATTACTGAGCTAAATATAAATATTTTGCTTTTACCTTTTCTTTTATAAACGCCAAATTTTATATTTAGCGGACTTTGTTAACAATCACAGACCTTTTGATTAAGCACAAATGCCCTATGTTTTTTATACATTGTTACCCAACGTATTTTTATTTTTGACTTAAAATTTGCATATATGATAATTTTTATTAAAATTTGCAATGAATAAAACTTCTAAATTATGTCAGAGTGGAATGATAAAGTTAAACGCTTATTAAAGTCAGAATTGGTTCGAAAAGGAATTTCAAATTCTGATTTAGTTAATTTGCTTGAACAAATAGGGATAGAAGAAACAAAGTCAAGTATTGATAGTAAAATTAGTAGAGGAACTTTTAGTGCTTCTTTCTTTCTGCAATGTTTGACTGCTATTGGTTGCGAAAAAATAGAAATTGAGGAATATGAAAGTCAATTGTCAATTGTAGCTGAACCACATACTGAATATAAATCTAAAAACTAACTGAAATGCAAAAAGTAAAATTTATTGATTTGTTTGCTGGTTTAGGAGGAATTAGATTAGGATTTGAGAGTGCTTTTCAAAATTTAGGTTTTAAAACAGAATGTGTTTTAACCTCTGAAATTAAGCCTTATGCAGTTAAGACATTAAAACATAATTTTGAACAGGATTTTTTAGCTGGAGATTTATTTGATATTAGAAATGAATTTATTCCTGATTTTGATTTTCTTTTGGGGGGATTTCCTTGCCAACCATTTAGTGCAGGAGGTAAAAGACAAGGTTTTGTTGATACTAGAGGTACATTGTTCTTTGAGATAGAGAGAATACTAAAAGCAAAAAAACCTTATGGCTTTATTCTTGAAAATGTTGAAGGACTTGTTAAACACGATTTAGAAAGCAAAAATGATAAAATAGGAAGGACTTTATCTACTATTTTATACAAGTTAAAAGATGAATTAGGTTACAATGTTTCTTGGGAAGTATTAGATTCAATTGATTTTGGTTTGCCACAATCTCGTAAAAGAATTTTTATAGTTGGAACAAAAGATGAAACAGCTAATTTAAATGTTAATGAAAAGCATTTTAAACCTTTGAAAACGATTTTAGAAAATGGTTTAGAAACGATTAATTCTGATTTCACTCAAAAGCTTTTCCAGCATTTTGAAATGGAAGATTTATATGGTAAATCTATTAAGGATAAAAGAGGTGGTGATAATAATATTCATAGTTGGGATATTGGTATTAAGGGAGAAGTATCTGATAAACAGATTATTTTATTAAATAAATTATTTAAAGAAAGAAGAAAAAAACATTGGGCTGAAAAAATAGGTATTGATTGGATGGACGGAATGGCGTTGACTTTAAAACAAATCTCAACATTTCATAAAGACGAAAACCTCAAAGGATTATTAGATGATTTAGTTAAAAAGGGATATTTAAGATTTGAATATCCAAAAAAATTAGTTCGAGAAAAAACTGAAAACGGTGAGAAAAAATATCGTGTTTATGATGAAACAAAACCAAAAGGTTACAACATTGTAACTGGAAAATTGAGTTTTGAAATCAATAAAATATTGGATCCAAATGATATTGCACCAACTCTTGTTGCTACTGATGTTTTACGGTTAGCAGTTCCGGATAATGGTGGATTAAGAAGATTAACAATTCGCGAAGGATTACGTTTATTCGGTTATCCTGAATGGTATGAAATTCCAGTTAAAGAAACTGAAGCTTTTGATTTGTTAGGAAATACGGTAGCTGTTCCTGTAGTTGAACACGTTGCTAGTCAATTAGCCAAAATATATTCAAATAATATAGTTGAGTTAATAGAAAATGAACCTATTATAGTTAATAATATTCATTAAGAACTTCATCTAAAACGTGAAGTTGATTTTGATTAAATACAAAATCACTTGAATCGTAAATTCTATGTAAGTCATTCTGTCTTCCTACCCAACCAAAACCATCACAATAATTTAGCATAATAATTCTATTTGCTCTATGATTAGCATTGTGACGCATTAAAATTCCATAAAGCTCAACTAATTGGTCGGCTCGTTTTGATTGACCACTACCTGTCGTGATATTATATGATGATTCTATCAAAATTATAGGGGCATCAACATTTGGTATTAAGAAGTCAATATTTTTATTGAGTAGTGGAAATTCTTTTTGAATTTCATATCTCAATTCATTGTTTGATGTTTGTTGATATTCATCTAATCTATTCTGTATTATTCTTTCAACGTGAGCACCTACTTCATTCGAATATTTACCCTGAATTTCATTATCATTTAAAATTCTTTCTACATAATTGAATTCACTTAAATCTGTTATAAAATCAGCATTTAATAGATTGAAATTCCGCATATAATATAATGGCATTTCTCTGCCAATTCTAGAATTTCGACCATTAATAAAAAAATCAATTAAAAGATTTCTGAATTCTTCATTCTCATTCAAAGTCCGGCTAATACGTTTGACTGCCCACTCTGTCCTAAACTCCTCTCCAAAAAATCTAAACCTCATTAGAGATACGACTCTTTTAAGTCTTTCTTCTGATAGCCCTATAACTGAAACGAATGCCTTTAATTTTATTAGAGAAGATATATCCCCACTATCAGTGGTTAAAAATGACGATAGCTCATTTGGATCAGAAAAATTTCGACAAGAACTATTAATTAATCTAGTAATAGGTGTAATGGTTTGTAAAAAGCTATTGTCAAAATTGTCATCTATCATAAAAGACATACTATTTTTCCACTCCTCAAATGATATTTTCGCCATAAATTTTTTATTGTAAATATAATGTTTTTAATATGTTGGGTAATACAAAGATAAAGTTCCGTTTCAATGAACTTTATCGGTTGTTAAACGAAGATAGCTGAAATTTTTTACAAAGTCAAGTTTTGTAATAGTCGTGTTTAAGGTTTATTGTAGTGTGATTAAGTCTGTTTTTTAATTATTATTATCCCCAGAAAGTTCTATTAATACTTTCTTAGCTTTAGAAAAATGAGCACTAAGTTTCGGTATTTGCTGATTTTTATAACCTCCTTTAAGACGATTTTCAGAAACTTCTAATGCTTTCAAAAGTTTGGTCGCTGCTTCAATTCTAGATATTTCAGAAGTGCTCCCAATTTTATGAAACCAAATTGGCGAACTTTCAGCAAAAGGGTAACTGTCCATCATGGGCCAATCGACTTTTCCGCCAGAAACCCTTGCTGTAACCCAACCTCCTTCGGGAATAGTAATAGAACCTTTGTAGGTTTCAGAAGTTCTACCTTTACTTTTTTTCGTCCACACTACTTTTCCATTCACAAAAATTTCTATTGTTTCATATGGAATTGGGGCATGTACTTTGAGCAACCATTGCGCTTTAGTTTTATTTGATTTTACAACATCGCCTACCTCTTTATTATTTACAGTAAAAAGTACTTGAGGCCCATTACTCACGAAGCTTTTGCCTTTTTTTAAAGCATCTAAAAAACTTTGTTCCGTAAATGTGCCTTCTGGTTTTACGTAAACTCGAGCTGCACCTATTGCCATGGTTCTGTAGAGGTCGTTCATGACATCACTACCTGCCGATAATGCCATTGGAATTCCCA
The DNA here is from genome assembly GCF_040720935.1 of Algibacter sp. 2305UL17-15. NCBI lineage: Bacteria > Pseudomonadati > Bacteroidota > Flavobacteriia > Flavobacteriales > Flavobacteriaceae > Algibacter > Algibacter sp. 2305UL17-15. Next base: position 17,543 of record NZ_JBFDAE010000017.1, on the reverse strand, counting down.
AATTTAGAAACTCATGCCATAATGCCGATGTTCCAATTTCATCTGTCCATAAACATCCCAACTCTAAAATATCTACTTCTCCCAAAACCGCATCAGCTATCAACGATACTGGAATGGATCTTGCACCTCCTTCTTTAAAAGGGTCTTTTATAGAAACTGGATGTACATAGCCAGAAACCCCACCTTGTTCCCGAGTAAAACGCAGCGGTTCAGCATTTAACCTGTCGTCAGTTCCATAAATATCGTAATAAGGGCCCCAAACCCAAGGCCAATACAATGCTTTAATTCCTATCAAATTTAAATGGCCAAGAAAATGAGAACGGACTTCTTGTCCAAACCGCAACATTGGAGTTTCATCACTTTTCCAATTGATTAGGTCTTGCTCTAGAAACCGGTTTCCTAAATTGGCGACTAATGCATATGCTATATCTATATCTTCAGCTTTTAAATCGACTAGAATATCCTCAGGGTCTAATTGGCTAGTGCCACCATAATTGAGATGAAAATGATTATCTGCCGAATACCACCCGTCTTTTTTTGCATCCCAATTTTTATTTAAGTTCAGTTCTGTAGTAGTAGAACCCTGTTTTATCTCAACGCTCTGAACATGTTTAGGGGTCGCAAAACCATGAACAGCGGTTATAGTCACTTCGCCAAGTGGTGCTTCAATTTCTACTTCTCCTGAGGCATAGAAAAACACGATGCCGTTTTGTCCTTCAGAATGGATAATGCCTTTATTGGGAATAATTGGGTGTCCATTTTTGTCTGTGATACTTAATCTAACGGCATCTATTTTGCCATCTACTTTGCTCACAATTTTTAGTTTGCCAGTTTCCACGCCATAATCCCATTTGTTGACTTTTAAAGTTTCTGGTAATCCTCCATTGATGGATATTCGTTTCAATTCGGAAATTTCATTTGTATTGTTTTCAGCATAATAGACCCATTTGCCATCTGAGCTAAATTTTGGAGCTAAAGGAAGTCCTTCGCTTTTGGTCAATAACATTCTGCTCTTCGGAATTGAAATATTTAACAATCGAAGTTCATAATCGTCGCCGTTTGGCCACGTATAGACTAAGGTTTGATTATCAGGAGAAAGCGCAAAAGCAGCTTGGGACATAAAATTTTCTTCGGCTAAAGGGGAGGATATATTTTGCTTCACATCAAATAGCTCAATAGAATCATATGAAAAGCCTGTTTTTTTTAAGTACACTATTTTATCTTCTTGAAGTGTAGGAACAGGAAGTCTTTCAAGGCTACTATTTTTTGTAATAAGGGAAGTCTCTAAAGTTGACAAGTTTATTTTCCAAAGATCAAAAGACGCATTTTTAGCAGATGAATAATACACAAATTCCCCAGATGAAGAAAAAATAGGGTCCAATTCTAAAGCTTCCGTATCCACCAATACAGTTTCTTTTTTTGATTGGAGGTCGAGTAATACTATTTGGGTATCTAAACTATTATCCCGAATAAAAACTATTTGCTCGCCATTCTGTGACCAATTTGGTCTAGAATCCATACCAGAAGATGTGGTTATTCTGTGTGCTTCTGAAGTCTCAAAATCCATGAGCCATAACCATCCTTTAGCCGAAAACACCACTTGATTGTTATGAGGCGAGGGCGCAGGATCCATGGCGCCAGCATTTAAAACTGGAAGTTCGTAACCTTCTAAATACACGTGATGACCATAGCCATCTACTTTCGGATATCGATTTTTCCATTGTGCCATCGCGGAAAACGTAGTTAAAAGAACTATACTGATTACTATGAGATTTTTCATGGCTGTTTATTTTGGATATAAGGTTAATTTCATAGCGATTTCTACTGCGACTGAAAACTCTTTTACTTCTCCTCCAAAGCCGTCAATTCCGCAATCTTACAAATCACCTCAGTAGCTTTAATCATACTCTCCACAGGAACATATTCGTAACGCCCATGAAAGTTATGTCCACCAGCAAAAATATTAGGACAAGGCAAGCCCTTATAACTTAATTGAGCCCCATCGGTCCCACCGCGAATAGCTTTAATTAGTGGTTCAATGTTCAATTGTTTCATGGCTTCTTCCGCAATATCCACAATGTGCATTACGGGTATGATCTTTTCGCGCATGTTGTAGTATTGGTCTTTTATTTCAGTAGTAATAACTTCCCTTCCGTATTGGGAATTAAGCTCATTGGTCAATTTTTGCATCACTTCTTTTCGCGCTTCAAAATGCCCCATGTCATGGTCTCTAATGATATATTGCAAGGTAGTTTCTTCAACATTTCCTTCAATATCATGTAAATGAAAAAAGCCTTGATACTCTGAAGTGTGTTCAGGGGTTTCAATTCTTGGAAGCGAGTTGATAAATTCAGTAGCAATATACATGGAGTTAATCATTTTACCTTTGGCATAACCTGGATGTACAATTTTTCCTTTCACTTTAACTACGGCACTTGCAGCGTTGAAATTTTCGTATTCCAGTTCCCCAATTTGACTGCCATCCATGGTATATGCCCAATCTGCTGCAAATTTTTCAACATCAAATTTATGGGCACCTCTTCCAATTTCCTCATCTGGCGTAAAACCAACGCGTATTTTACCATGTTTTATTTCAGGGTGATTAATTAAATATTCCATGGCAGAAACAATTTCACAAATCCCCGCTTTATCATCTGCCCCAAGAAGGGTAGTGCCATCGGTTGTAATTAAGGTTTGTCCGATGTACAATTTTAGATCTTCGAAATAATCAGGAGATAAAATGATGTTTTCTTCTTTGTTCAAAACGATATCGCCACCATGGTAATTCTCTATCACTTGAGGCTTTACATTGGCACCTGTAAAATCCGGAGAGGTGTCAAAATGAGAAATAAAACCAATAGTTGGCACATTATAATCTACATTACTTGGTAGGGTTGCCATGATGTATGCATTGTCATCTATGGTAACATCTTGCATTCCAATTGCTCTTAATTCTTCAGCAAGTTTATTGGCCAAATCCCATTGTTTTTTGGTACTTGGCGTAGTGTCGGAAGTTGGGTCAGATTCTGTATCAATGGTGACGTAACTGGTAAATCGTTTTATGATGTGTTCTTTTGAAATCATCTTAAGTAATTAGTTTTAGTTTGTTTAGAGAGAACTGAAATGGTATTTTTCAAATCATTATTGGCTCGTAAATTACGATTATTAATCGAAAAAAGAAGAGAATTAGAGATTCGATAGGCCATTTTTTATTTACAATTTTTCAACCTATTTTTGCATAAATAAAACAGATGTACAAATTACTGCTTCGTCCTCTATTTTTCTCATTCGATCCCGAAAAAATTCATCATTTTACCTTTTCATTAATTAAAATGACTTCTAAAATACCAGGATTACCTGCTGTATTCAGAAGTTTGTATTCAGTTGAAGACAAACGGTTAGAGCGGGAAGTTTTCGGACTCAAATTCAAAAACCCTGTGGGTCTAGCTGCTGGATTTGATAAAAACGCCGTATTATATAACGAACTGGCAAATTTTGGTTTTGGTTTTATTGAAATTGGAACGGTTACCCCAAAAGGACAAGTGGGAAATCCGAAGAAACGATTATTCAGACTTAAGGAAGATAAAGGTATTATCAACCGCATGGGTTTTAATAATGAAGGATTGGAGGCTGCTATTTTGCAATTAAAAAAGAATAAAGGCAAACTGATTATTGGTGGGAATATTGGAAAAAATACAGATACTAAACCTGAGGATTATACCAAGGATTATTTGGAATGCTTTAATGCGCTACATCCTTATGTAGATTATTTTGTGTTGAATGTGAGTTGTCCAAACGTCGGAAGTCACGCAAAACTGAATGATAAGGATTATTTGGAAGAGTTGATTGGTGCAGTTAGAAAAGCTAATAGCACATTTGAAACCCAAAAACCAATTGTTTTAAAAATTGCTCCCGATTTGAATGACGGACAGCTAGATGAAATTATAGAACTTGTAAAAACTACAAATCTTGACGGTGTAATTGCCAGTAATACTTCAACCGATAGAAGCGGTTTAAAGGCTTCGAAAGTACAACTGGAAAACATAGGGAATGGCGGATTAAGTGGACAACCCATAAAAGAGAAAAGCACACGGGTTATAAAGTACCTTTCGGACAAAGGCAATAAGTCGTTTCCAATAATAGGGGTAGGAGGTATTCATTCTGCTGAAGATGCCTTAGAAAAACTAAATGCAGGCGCAGATTTGGTACAAATTTATACTGGGTTTATTTATGAAGGGCCAAGCCTTATCAAACGTATCAATAAATTAATTCTAAAGGAAATATAAAACTTACTTGATTATCTTTTTCAGAATTCTAGACTTTCCATCAGAAATTGTCAACAAATAAGTTCCCGAAGACAAACTACTTACATCAATTGGTCGGTTTGTGATTGTACCTCTTAAAAATTCTTGTCCCATTAAATTCATGACACTAAATGTAGATATATTTTTAGGGTCTTTGTTTTTAATATAAATGATATTGTCTTTAGCTGGGTTAGGGTAAACCGTATATAAATCATCAGTAATGGCAGTATATATGATATTAACAGAAATATTGTCTATGGCAATATCGCCATCCCATCCGCTGCCTCTAACTGCTCTAAAGCGTATCTTAACATTTTGTCCAGTATAAGCCGATAAGTTTACAGATGTCGTTAAGAAATCATCATCTTGATTTTGTTGTTGGCCACCAACTAAAGCTGGAATAATGTCATTGATATAGCCATCTTCGGTTTTTAAATCTATATGAAGCTCGCCTATACGTTTACCAAACATATGGTATCCAAATTCTAGTTCACTATTTTCAAATTCAACATAAAAACAAGGCGAAATAAATTCGGCAACAGCACCTGCTTCAACTCCAGAAGCCTCAGCAAATATGTAAGTATTCGATACGCTACCAGATTTTTGTTTAGGACCTGTACCTTTAGAGTGTATTAAGCCTTTACTAGCAAGCCAGTTATAGCCTTTGCCAGAAGTGTCAATAGCCGACCAACCATGTTTGCCAGTCATTTCAAAATCCTCGAAATCTTCAAATAATGGTTCAATTTCACTTCCAACTTTTATATAGTTGATAAACTGTCTTGTAATGCTTTTAGAATCGTTTGTTACAGTCAAAATAACATCATAAATTCCGGTTTCATAGGTATGCGTAGGGTTTTGAGTCGTATAATCTATAACACCATCGGCATCAATATCCCATTGCCAGTTGGTAGCATTTTCACTCAAGCTTTCAAAATTCACGGTCAAAGAAGCTTCGCAAGTCTCTGATTCATTTACTGCAATATTAGCATTGAAAGAAGGACAAGCCAAATAATTTTTTACCGCCATATAATAGGCGTACATGCGCGCCGATTGTTGATTTGAAAAAACAGTTCTACAATTTTTTCTTGAGTAAGACATGATGTTGTTCGTGTCTGGCATAAAAGCATCTCCATTAGCATCAACTGCATCTCCAATATAGTTACAAGAACTATCTACGTTAGAAGCGGTTAATCTAGGATCTGCAGGTGTATCACAAATACCATCGCCATCCGTATCGCAATTGCTGCCATTAACCAATTCGGTTGTTAAGGTATTATTAGAAGGTCCATGAGTGTGTAAAAGAGAGAAAAAATGCCCCATTTCGTGTGCTAGGGAAGAACCGTTTATGGCACAGTCCGTTTTCATAACAACAACGTCGTTTCTTCCGGTATTATCGCTGTAGCCACAGATTGCATCTTCAGAAGCATTTGTAAGGTTATCAACAAAATAGATATTTATAACGCCAGGAACATAATTTGTTTCTTTTAAGGCGTCTTCATCTCCACTTCTAAAATCGGAAAAAACATCGCTATCAATATAATCGATACCATCACAAAGAAAGAATTCTAGGTAAGCGTTTTCGAATGACAAGTTAAGATTATCTATTGCATGATTTAAACTGCCCGTACTTAAACCGCCAGAACCATCAGAATTTCTAATAATGTGAGCTTTAATCGGGACAGCATTTATAATGTTGGCAGGAACAGGGCCTTTTTTCATTTTATAATTAGAAAAATCCTGCTCGTATGTTGCAAGCTGCGATTTGATACTGTTGTAAAATGTTAGTGTTTGAGGTGACGTAATTTGCCCACAATTAGTAGGTGTTTCATTTTGGGAAATACCAAAATGTGTCATTGACAGGAATAGCAATGAAACAAGGACGTTAGCTTTGTAGGTAAAAATATTCATTTGGGGTTGAATTATTTCACTACAAATGTATTCGGAAATGAATATGACCGATAATAAAGACGTTGTACGGCGAATATTTTCGTTTATTTAACAAATTATTGCTCAAACAAGCTAATTATTGTGGAATTGAAACTAATTGGGACTAAAAAATCATGATTCTCTAAGTAGTTATGGGCTAACGAATTTCTTTAAACGATAAGGGAATAATTAAGTGATAAAACTTAGATTTAACCAAAATTTATTGGACATTTTGAGAGGATCAAAAATGTCCAATAGTATGAATTTTTTGGAAAAAGGGTTGATATTAAAGATCAGTTATTGCACAATTAATTTTCTAGTTTCACTGTTGTCTTCTTCGTTAACCAGTTTCAATAAATACATCCCTGAATTTAAATCAGATACATTTACTTCAAGATTGTTTATGCCTTTATTCACTAAAATAGATTTAGTTAGTTTTCCTAGAATAGAGTAAATTTCAAGACTTTCAATATTGGAATTTTTAAGATTGGAAACCGCTAGTTTGTCTTGTACTGGATTAGGGAATATTTTAATGTTTTCTATGTTATTCTGAGAGTTAGTACTTAAAGTAGAAGAGTTATAGGTAAACGTAATAGTTGCCATTCTATTACCATTTATAGGAGGGCCTGAAATCATTGTTATTGGTTCTCGTGGTGAAGTAACAGAATTTCCAGAACCATAGTCTGTTCCAGAATCTGTGCCAGCATCATAAGCAAAAACATCCATAGTAAAAGTGTCTTTCCAGCCATTATTAACGGAGGGGTTTCCAGATCTTAAATTTAGATTATTAACAGCTATAAACCAATCTGGACTCGGTGCTACCATAGACACAAGCGTAATATATGGGAAATCTTCAGCTATGGATACACCACTTAAAGCAGCTGAACTGTTGTTTCCTTGAGAAGGAGAAAACCCTTGTTGTAAATAAATACCTGTATTTGCATTAGAATTAATTTCATTTTCAAAATTAGTAGTGTTACCGGTTTCTGCGATATTTTTTATACCATTTGTTAAAGGTGCTGTAGCTCCAAACTCTAAAATATCATTAGGGTTTTTATGGGTCGCTCCTGCTAAAGGAGACCAATGTGCGCCACCAGGTACAGAAGTATGATCGGTAGAATTCCAAATAGTTGTGATTGAAATATCATAATTTGCAACACTTTGGCTAAACGCAAAAGAGCAAACTAAAAAGAATAAAAGGAGGGTAATTTTTTTCATGGTAAATATTTTTACGGATTAATACATATTTTTCTTGTGTCGTAATTCTAAATAAAAACTTACATTCTTAAAAATAATATTATTTTTATCCTCTCCTTTAAATGGAATGCATGTCAAAACCTGTAAAAATTATTGAATGCCCTCGCGATGCCATGCAAGGTATAAAGCAATTTATACCTACTGCGCAAAAGGTGCAGTACATCCAATCTTTATTGCGAGTAGGTTTTGATACCATTGATTTTGGAAGTTTTGTGTCGCCAAAAGCCATTCCTCAAATGGTGGATACCGCTGCCGTATTATCTCAATTAGATTTAAGTAAAACCACTAGCAAATTATTGGCGATTATAGCCAACACAAGGGGCGTGAACGATGCCTGTAAACATGGGGCAATAGATTATTTAGGCTATCCGTTTTCAATTTCAGAGAACTTCCAGATGCGTAATACACATAAAACCATTGCAGAATCTGTTGTTATACTTTCCGAAATTTTGGAGATTGCGGCTAAAACGAACAAAGAAGTCGTGGTTTACATTTCTATGGGATTTGGAAACCCATACGGTGACCCATGGAATGTGGATATAGTAGGGGAGTGGACGGAGAAACTCGCCAATATGGGCGTAAAGATTTTATCATTGAGTGATACCGTTGGCACTTCAGAGCCAGAAAGTATCGATTATCTGTTTTCAAACTTAATTCCATTATATCCGAATATAGAATTTGGTGCACATTTACATACTACTCCGAGTTCTTGGTTTGAAAAGGTGGATGCTGCCCACAAAGCTGGTTGCAACCGTTTTGATGGTGCCATTCAGGGTTTTGGCGGATGCCCCATGGCAAAAGACGAACTTACAGGTAACATGCCTACCGAAAAACTATTATCCTACTTCACTTCACACAAAAAAAATAGTTTAAACGCACTCAGTTTTGAGAGTGCTTATAATGAAGCTTCCAAGATTTTTAATGTGTATCATTAAACCAAAAAACACTTTTTTTTAGGTAATGAGATGATTTAAATGTTAAATTTTAGATTTTATTTCGATTTAAATAATTGAAATTCAATAAAATAAAAACCTCCCGCAAACTCTATTTAAATTTAATCTAAATAAACTTTGTCTAAATAAGAATGAGTTTTATATTTGCAACTGAAAATGAAATATTATTTATAATAAGTCTAAATAAAAATAACAAATCAATTTTAAAATGAAAAAATTAGCTCTAAGTTTATTAATTATAGGTGGCGTGGTTACCTCATGTTCAAATGATGATGATGGAGATACAAGTAATTTAATTGTTGCACCGGCAACTTACAATTTTACAAGAAGTGGAAATTCCACAGTAAATTTTGGTGGTCAAACCACAAGAATCCAAATGGCAGAAGAATTTATTTCTGCACTAAAAGATAACAATAGCACAAAAACGCAACTTAACGCTATGTTTGCTCATGTTGAAGGAGAAAATGATTTTAGTGATGCCAATTTAAACGCTTCAAATAAAAGTGTAAGAAGTAAAGTTGCTGCTTCAACCGATTATTTTTCTGCAAACACCACAGCTTCAAATGCTATTAAAGCAGATTTCGATGGTTTTATAGGTGCTCAAGTAGATGAGGTGTTTCTTAATTGGAGCACGAATGCTTCTGCTGGAAATGCAGGTCAATTACAACAAGCAGGTGGTGGCACCATCCGTTATATAAATGAGAAAGGTTTAGAATACAACCAAGCTTTTGCAAAAGGATTGATAGGCGCCTTGATGATGGATCAAATCCTTAATAATTATTTAAGTCCTGCTGTTTTAGATGCTGGTACAAATGTAGCCGATAATGATGCAGGTACAATTGCATCCGGTAAAGATTACACAACTATGGAGCATAAATGGGATGAGGCTTACGGTTATTTATATGGTAACGAAGCAAATCCTGCTGTTCCGGTTTTGGAAGCAGACCAATTTTTAAGTGAATATTTGGATAGAGTAGAAGGCGACACAGATTTTTCTGGAATAGCCGCTAATGTTTACGACGCCTTTAAATTAGGAAGAGCGGCGATAGTTGCAAAGAACTATACGGTTCGTAACCAACAAGCAGAGATTATTAGAGAGAATATTTCTAAAATACCTGCAGTAAGAGCTGTGTTTTATTTACAAGCTGGAAAAGCTAGTTTAGACACCGATAAAGCAAAAGCGTTTCATGCATTATCTGAAGCTTACGGATTTATTTACAGTTTACAGTTCACAAGACAACCAAACGCAACAGTACCATATTTTACCAAAGCTGAGGTTGATGCCTATTTAGCACAACTTATGGAAGGTAATGGTTTCTGGGATGTTACAGCACAAACTTTGGATACTATATCTGATGGGATTTCGGCTAAATTTGGATTTACAACAGCGCAAGCTGCGCCAGCGAATTAAGGTGTAGTTTTTATTTAGGAAAGTAGCTGTTGTGTTCACAAAATGCAAGGGCTACTTTTAGTACTTTTGCAAAATATTTATTTTAATACCGTTATGATTATAATAAGAAAGATTTTTTTGGTAGTATTTACAATTGGTTTAATGGTGGCTTGTAGTTCATCTTCCGATGATGGACCTTCTGGAAAAACTGATAATTTTGATAGAGGAGCGTTGTTAACCAATTTAGCTGATAATATTATCATACCTGCATTTGAAGATTTAAAAACTAAATTGTCTGCTTTAGATATTGCCAGAACGAGTTTTGTTAACGATAAGAATCAATCAAACTTAGAGGCATTAAGTGATGCTTGGTTAGAAGCTTATAAAACTTGGCAATATGTTGAAATGTTTAATATTGGTAAAGCAGAAGAACGGGGTGGAGAAGAGTTTGGGTTTGTTAGTTTTTTCAATATACATCCATTAACCGTTTCCGATGTACAAAATGCTTCAGCAAATGGTAATTATGATTTAGATTCAGCTAATTTTCATGACGCACAGGGTTTTCCAGCATTGGATTTTTTAATACATGGAGTTGCTGATAGTGACGTTGAAGCTATTGATAAATTTACATCTAATGCTAGTAAAGATGGATATGCTAAATATTTGTTAGATGTTATTAATCAAATGAGTACCTTAAATAATTCTATTTTATCTGATTGGAAAAATAACTATCGATCAACCTTTGTAAATGGAACAAGTAATTCGGTAACAAGCTCTTTAAATAAAATAGTAAATGATTTCATTTTTTACTATGAAAAGTTACTTCGAGCCAAAAAAATTGGAACGCCAGCTGGTAATTTTTCAAATGCTCCTTTACCAGAGACTGTAGAGGCTTTTTACAAAAAGGATGTCTCAAAGGATTTAGCTTTAATAGGGCTTAAGGCAGCTCAGGACTTTTATAATGGAAAACAATACAATGGCGCTTCTACTGGAGAAAGTTTTAAAACGTATTTAGAGTTTTTAGATAGAAATGATTTAGCAATATTAATAAATACTAGATTTGATAATGCACGACAAAAAATACAGGTTTTAGATAACAATTTTGTAAACCAAATCAATACAGATAACACGAAGATGACAGAAGCCTATGATGCTTTGCAGTTAGCAGTTGTTAATCTAAAAATAGACATGATCCAAGCATTTGGTGTGGTTGTAGATTTTACGGATGCTGATGGCGATTAATTAAGCATAAACAAAAAATAAGAGGTTGTCCGATAAAAATACGGCAACCTTTTTTTATATGATGAAATTCGATGTAAAAACATACCTAAACCAAACCACAAATGCTGCACCATTGGCAGTATTCAGAATAGCGTTTGGTGTTATGATGTGTTTTAGCATCATTCGGTTTTGGTACCACGGTTGGATTGAAACGCTTTACATTCAACCAAAATTTCATTTTTCATATTACGGGTTTGAGTGGATTAAACCACTCGGCGATTGTACATACTTGCTTTTCGTTATTTGCGGATTGGCATCAATTTTTGTGGCTTTGGGTTTTAAGTATAAAATAGCCATCATCACATTCTTTTTAAGCTTCACTTATATCGAATTGATGGATAAAACCACCTATTTAAATCATTATTACTTTATAAGTTTATTGAGTTTTTTAATGATTTTTATACCTGCTAATGCTCATTTTTCAGTTGATAACCTCCTAAGAAAAAAAACGTACACCGAAGTTCCTAAATGGACAATAGACAGTATAAAACTACTTTTAGGCATGGTCTATTTTTATGCAGGTTTGGCAAAATTAAATAGCGACTGGTTATTAAAAGCGCAACCCTTAAAAATCTGGTTACCTTCAAAATACGATTTACCTTTTATTGGCGATACATTAATGCACCAAAATTGGTTTCATTTTGCCATGAGTTGGAGTGGTGCCTTGTACGATTTAACCATCCCGTTTTTACTACTTTATAGAAAAACTAGAGTATTCGCTTTTGTTTTGGTGGTCATATTTCATGTATTTACCAGAGTGTTGTTTCCTATCGGGATGTTTCCCTTTATTATGATTGTATCGACTTTAATCTTTTTTGAAGCTGGTTTTCATCAAAAGATTATCAGTTTTCTAAGGCGAGTAATTAATAAGGTGTCACTTCGAGCGCAGTCGAGAAATCGCACATCAATAACAATAACAGAAAAATTTAACGTAAAAAGGCAACGTGTGGTGTTGCCAATTATCATCATGTTTTTCTGTATTCAACTACTGTTTCCATTTCGATATCTACTATACCCAAACGAATTATTCTGGACAGAAGAAGGCTATCGCTTCTCGTGGCGTGTTATGCTCATGGAGAAAATGGGCATTGCAACATTTAAGATTGTAAATGGCAAAACTGGAGAATTTTTCTATGTGGATAATAAAGATTTCTTAACGCCATTTCAAGAAAAACAAATGAGCTTTCAACCCGATTTTATTTTAGAATATGCACATTATTTGGGTAATCATTTTAAATCCCAAGGCCATAAAAACGTTCAGGTTTTTGTTGAAAGTTATGTCGCATTAAACGGCAGATTAAGTCGGCCTTTTATAGATAAAACCGTAGATTTGCTCGCGGAAAAAGAATCATTTAAACCAAAGCATTGGATTTTACCTTTTACAGATGACATTAAAGGATTGTAAACTTATTATCGCATTCATTTTTAGTGTGTCAATGTACGCACAACAAACCGTAAAAGGTGTTGTGGTTTTTTCTAAAACCGACCAGCCAATTGCCGATGTAAAAGTATATGATAAAGCTTCGGGACTTTTAACAACATCGAATTCAAACGGAAATTTTGAATTTCAAACCTCAAAAAAGGAAATCACTTTAGTATTCTTTTCTTTTGAATATGAAGTTGAAGAAGTAACAATTGAAACCGAAACAAATTCAGAATTAAAAATTCTTCTAAAGGATTTAACCCAAAATTTATCGGAAGTAGAAATTACCGCTCGAAAACGACGCATTTTTGAACTGAAGAGACTGAATGATGTTGAAGAAACCGCCATTTACGCAGGTAAGAAAACCGAAGTAGTTTTGGTAGAGCAATCTATGGCAAATTTGGCATCCAATAATGCACGTCAAATTTATAGTCAAGTTGCAGGTTTAAATATTTACCAGAATGATGATGCGGGATTACAGTTGAATGTAGGAGGTCGTGGTCTCGATCCAAACCGAACCGCAAATTTTAATACCAGACAAAATGGCTATGATATAAGTGCAGATGTTTTAGGCTATCCAGAAAGTTATTATACGCCAGCGGCCGAGGGTTTGGAAGAAATTCAGGTGATTCGTGGTGCAGCTTCTTTACAATATGGTACCCAATTTGGCGGTTTGATAAATTTCAAATTAAAATCGCCTAACCCAAACAAACCCTTGGAAGTCATAACCAGAAATACTTTAGGAAGTTTTGGCTTATACACAAACTTTACAAGTTTGAGTGGTACAAAAAACAAGTGGAGGTATTATACCTATTTTAATTACAAAAAGGGGGATGGTTTTAGACCAAATTCCGAATTTGAATCTAAAAATCTATTTGCACATATCGGGTATCGGTTCAACAAAAAAACATCATTGGAAGGCGAACTTACCTATATGAATTACTTGGCGCAACAGGGAGGTGGCTTAACAGACCAAATGTTTAACGAAAACCCGTTTCAAAGTAATAGGGCACGAAATTGGTTTGAGGTAGATTGGCTGTTGTACAATCTAAAATTTGCGCATAAGTTTTCAGAACAGACCAATTTTACATTTAATTTTTTCGGATTGAATGCATCGCGTAACGCTTTAGGCTTTAGAACCAATAGAGTCAATCAAGTAGACCCGGGAAATGAGCGTGATTTAATTGTAGGCGACTTTAATAATTTTGGTTTTGAATCTCGTCTATTAAGTAAATATAAAGTACAGAATAAGAATGCTACATTTTTAATTGGCACCAAATTTTATAAAGCTAATAATTTTCAAAAACAAGGGCCTGGGAGCGATGGTATTGGACCGGATTTTAATTTTGCGACCGAGGATTTTCCAAATTATCCAGACCAATCCCAATTCGATTTACCAAACCTAAATGTTGCAGTATTTGGAGAAAATATTTTTTATCTGTCAGACCAATTTTCTGTAACCCCAGGGTTTCGCTTTGAATATATCAAAACACAAAGTGAAGGCTTTTTTAAGCGTATAAACACAGATGCTGCGGGCAATGTTATTTTTGAAGAAACAATTCAAGACGATAGGGATTTCGAACGCTCATTTGTATTATTAGGATTAGGCTTGAGTTATAAAGCAAATTCTAACTTAGAACTTTATGGGAACATTTCCCAGAATTATCGTTCTGTTACGTTTTCAGATATCAACATCACAAACCCTGCGTTTTCAATAAATCCTGATATTACAGATGAAGATGGTTTTACGGCAGATTTAGGAATTAGAGGAAATTATAAACGTTTCGTGTCATACGATTTGGGGGTCTTTGGCTTATTCTACAACGGAAGAATTGGCTTTGTGCAAAAGGCATTACCGGACGGAAGAGTTGTAAGTGAGCGAGGAAACGTTGGTGATGCTGTGATGTATGGTGTAGAATCGCTTTTCGATTTCAATTTGAAGAAAATATTTAGTTTAGATAACGATGTTAAATTGAATTACTTTATAAATACATCCATCATAAATTCTGAATACACCGCATCTGAACAAGCGGGCATAAAAGGAAACAAAGTAGAATTTATTCCAGATTTAAATTTAAAAATGGGATTAAATGGTGGTTATAAAAACCTTCTTGGGAGCATTCAATATACTTATTTAGGAAATCAGTTTACAGATGCTACAAATTCTAAAGCCGCTACTTTAAGTGGTGTAATAGGGGAGATACCGGAATACGATATATTAGATGTTTCACTATCCTACAGCTACAAAAACCTCAAATTAGAAACAGGAATAAATAATCTTTTAGATAACAGTTATTTTACCAGAAGAGCAACCGGTTATCCTGGACCCGGAATTATTCCATCTGCCCCAAGAAACTGGTACACAACGCTTCAAATTAAATTTTAAAAAATATTTAGATGAAAATAATAAAGAAAATTTTAGTTGCATTATTAATAGCTCTAGTCTTAATTCAATTCTACAGACCAGAAAAAAACAACGCTGAATATAGAGATGTTGCTGCTTTTGAAGCTGAAACAAAACCAAGCAAAGAAATTGTTTCTGTTTTAGAAAACAACTGTTACGACTGCCACAGTAATAAAACAGAATATCCTTGGTATGCCGAGGTTGCTCCGGTATCTTTTTGGTTGCATGACCATATTGAAGAAGGAAACGAACACTTCAACGTTTCTAAATGGGAAACATATACCGACAAAAAGAAAGACCATAAACTAGATGAATTAATTGAAGAAGTAGAAGAAGGCGAAATGCCTTTAGATTCCTATACTTGGTTACATGGTTCTATTACAGAAGCCGAAAAAGAAGCTTTAATTTCTTGGGCAAAAAAGGCTAGAGAGCATTATAATTTTAAATAGTATTTTTTAATTTCCAAGGTAAAGCAACTGCCCCTAATCGAATACGTTAAATTTTTAGGCTTTTATACCCTGATATTTGCCTCGCTTTTTTTCTGAATTTAGTCCATAGCTATCGGAATTAATACCTCGTTAGCTAGACTCCGAGTTAGTCTATTAATCATAAATTAATAGTTTTTAAACCCCAACGGGGTTCCATATGTATAGCCCAATTTTGTTTTATATGCGACCCCGTCGGGGTCGTATCTTTCTTCATTTGTTGAGGTTATAAATATTTGAATCCTTCGGATTCGTTTATTCTGCCTGTTTTTACATTGAAAGCCCTAAATATGCCATGTTCAGTTTGCCCTGTTAAATTTTAATAAAACCATTTATTTCAAGTATAAATTGTATATTTGCACGCAATTATAATGTAATTGCAACATGACTGCACATCAAGACAAGATACTAGGAGAAGGGTTAACCTATGACGACGTTTTACTGGTTCCAGCTTTTTCAGAAGTATTACCCCGAGAAGTAAATATTCAAACAAAATTTACCCGTAACATTACCATAAACGTGCCTATAATTTCGGCAGCAATGGATACGGTTACCGAAAGCAAAATGGCTATTGCCATGGCGCAAGAAGGCGGTATTGGCGTGTTACATAAAAATATGTCTATTGAGGCTCAAGCACTAAAAGTGAGAAAGGTAAAACGTGCGGAAAGCGGCATGATTATCGACCCTGTAACCTTGCCACTAACTGCAAAAGTGAAGCATGCAAAAAAATACATGGCGGAATATGGTATAGGTGGTATTCCTATTGTTGATGAAGAGGGGATTTTAAAAGGCATTGTTACGAATCGTGATTTACGTTTTGAGCATGATAATAAAAGACCGATTGTTGAGGTTATGACAAGTGAAAACTTGGTGACTGCCGCAGTTGGAACGTCTTTAAAAGATGCTGAATTAATTCTTCAAGAACATAAAATTGAAAAGCTACTCATAGTTGATGATAATTATAAACTATCTGGTTTAATAACCTTTAGGGATATCACGAAGTTGAGCCAAAAGCCAAATGCCAATAAAGATCAATACGGACGCTTACGTGTTGCTGCTGCCATTGGTGTAACTGGAGATGCCGTTGAAAGGGCTGAAGCTTTAGTAAATGCAGGCGTTGATGCCGTAGTGATTGATACAGCCCACGGACATACAAAAGGTGTGGTTGGTGTTTTAAAGGAAATTAAATCTAAATTCCCAGAACTAGACGTTATTGTTGGAAATATTGCAACAGGAGCAGCAGCTAAATACTTAGTAGAAGCTGGTGCTGATGCTGTAAAAGTTGGTATTGGCCCAGGGTCTATTTGTACGACGCGTGTAGTTGCAGGTGTTGGTTTTCCTCAATTCTCGGCAGTACTGGAAGTTGCTGCGGCAATTAAAGGCTCGGGTGTTCCAGTAATAGCAGATGGAGGTATTCGTTATACAGGCGATATTCCTAAAGCCATTGCAGCAGGAGCAGATACGGTAATGTTAGGATCGCTTTTGGCAGGAACTAAGGAATCTCCAGGGGAAACTATTATTTACGAAGGACGGAAATTCAAGTCCTATCGCGGTATGGGTTCTGTTGAAGCCATGAAAGAAGGTAGTAAAGACCGTTATTTCCAAGATGTTGAAGATGATATTAAAAAGTTAGTACCAGAAGGCATTGTTGGTCGTGTACCTTATAAAGGCGATTTATACGAAAGTATCCATCAGTTTATTGGTGGCTTACGAGCAGGAATGGGCTACTGTGGTGCAAAAGATATCGAGACTTTAAAAGAAACGGGACAGTTTGTGAAGATTACTGCTAGTGGCATTAACGAAAGTCATCCACATGATGTGACTATTACTAAGGAATCTCCTAATTATTCTAGGTAGATTTTTTGGGTTCGTCTAACGAGCCGGGTGTAATGATAGTTGCGTGATTAAGCTACTAATTTAGCAAACAAAATTGAGCCAGAGAAAATTCCGCGAGGATTTTCAGAAGTAGGCGATAACGAGCAATTACTTATAGCCATTGTGCCTGTTGCACAACGTTTTGGTAAATATACAGAAATTTCGTATATTAACATATGCAAGGCAACAAGATATTTCAAGAAAAGCTGTTCAACAGTTTCCAGTTGAGCGCTCGGGTTCCGCGG
>NZ_JBFDAE010000016.1:14781-102888 GCF_040720935.1 Algibacter sp. 2305UL17-15 | reverse complement strand
TGCCAATTAGAAATTGGGGAATTATATTGAACCAATTTTTAGCTATATTTGAAAACAGGATTAAACTATAAATAATTTAACCCTGAGTTTTGAAACTTACACAGATTTTAGGATAGTGCCTATAAACTCTTTTTGGCCTGTGTTTTGAACTCAAACAGTTTACTGTTTTTAAAGCATATTAGAGGTGTAACAGACACCACTTTTTTCCATTCATATTACATAAACTTTTTGCTTAATCCCCATTAAATTAATGAGACCCTTTATTTCTTTCATTATAATCTACATTTTCTTTTGTTAAAATATCAATAGGAAGATATATTTTATTATTTGGCAAACTCTTTTTATTCGTTAAATAGTCCGTCATTAAACGAACAGATTCATAGCCCTGTTCAAAAGGTTTTTGCGATATTAAAAAAGAAACGGTGTCGTTTTTTAAGCATTCAATATTTTGAGGTGTATTGTCAAAACCAATAAGCTCAAGCTTTTCTAAATAAGCAGTATCTAAACAGTCAACAACAATATAAATTCTACTTGATGGCACAAATAGACCTTCAACCTCAGGATGCTGTTTTAAGTAAGCGTTTATTTTTTCTTTGGTTTCTAAAGAGCTATTTAAGCTATCAATTTTTAATGTTTGGGTTTCTGAATTTATCGTATTCTTCAAAAAATAATCATTAAAACCTTTTATTCTATTTGAAACCGTATTGTTTTTAGTGATATTATGTCTTGTCTGAATAATTAAAAAGGCTGAAGGCCTTGGAATACTTAGATTCATGAGTTTACCTGCAATATAACCCGCCATATAAGAATCTTGACCAACATATAGATTGTTGTTAAACCCATCAATATCAATATTTAAAAAGAGATAAGGGATTTTAAGCGTTTCTAACCTGCTAACAATTTGCTTTGTTTCTTTTGAAAAATTGGGCACCATGATAACGGCAGTTGGCTCTGTTTCCAATAAGGCATGGAATGTATTTAAATAGGAATGTCGGTCATATTGATTGAAAGTAAAACTATTCACTTGAATGCCAAAGTTCTTAACGTCATCTGCACCTTTTAATATGCCCAAATAAGGCGATTTCCAAAAAAGGTCGTCATCATTATGTTCCGGTATTAATGTCGCAATTAAATGCTTATGCTTCATTGCAAGAGCGCTAGCTACCGGATTGACACTAAAATTATGATGCTCAAGAATTTTTTTAACCCTAGCCTGTGTTTTTTTAGACACACCTCCACGATTATGAATTACTCTATCAACTGTACCCTCAGAGACATTAGCTTCTTTAGCGATATCCTTAATTGTTATCATATCATTTTTTTTATCTCCTTACGTTCCTTTGAACTTAATAATATAAGAATCAATTGAGACAATTTCAGGCAATTTAATAAAAAATCTCTTAATTCTGTGTGCGCACACGAGGATATTTCATATATTTGCGTGTGCGTACACAGAAACTTAGCACGATTGAGATAATATTAATAAAGTAAGACATAAAAAAAATGAGTAAAGTAATAGTTTTAACAGGTGCAGGTGGTGTTTTATGTAGTACATTGGCAATGGCTTTGGCAAAAGAAGGACATAAAATAGCTGTATTGGATTTAAGAAAAGAAGCTGCTGATAAAGTGGCCGAGGCAATAAACGCAGAAGGAGGAACCGCTATTGGTGTAGCAGCTAACGTTCTAGAAAAAGAATCTTTAGACTTAGCAAAAGAAGTCGTGAATAATCAATTAGGTACATGCGATATATTAGTAAATGGAGCCGGAGGGAATCATCCATTGGGAACTACGAGCAACCCATTTTTTCAAATGGAAGATTTAAAAAATAATTCTGAAGGTTTTAAAACTTTTTTTGATTTAGACGCTAAGGGTATTGAGTTTACATTTAATTTAAACTTTCTGGGTACGCTAATACCAACACAAGTTTTTGCTACAGATATGGTTGGGCGTGAAGGCTGTAGTATTATAAATATTTCTTCAATGAATGCTTTTACACCATTAACAAAAATTCCTGCTTATAGTGGTGCAAAAGCTGCTGTTTCTAATTTCACACAATGGTTGGCGGTGCACTTTTCAAAAGTAGGAATTCGTGTAAACGCAATCGCTCCCGGGTTTTTCTTGACAGATCAAAATAGAAGCTTATTGACCAATCCAGATGGAAGCTTGACACAACGAGGACAGCAAATCATAGATCAAACGCCAATGGGGCGTTACGGGAAGCCTGAAGATTTAATTAGTTCTACCCTGTATTTATGTGATGACGCATCTGCATTTGTAACAGGAATAGTGATTCCTATTGATGGTGGATTTGCAGCTTATAGTGGCGTTTAACTAAATAATATAGAATAAAATGGAACAAACATGGAGATGGTATGGACCCAATGATCCCGTATCTTTATCAGATATAAAGCAAGCAGGGGCAACAGGAGTTGTTTCAGCATTGCATCATATTCCCAATGGTCAAATATGGACCGTGGATGACATACAAAAAAGAAAAAATATAATTGAAAGTTCAGGATTAACTTGGAGTGTAGTGGAAAGTATTCCGGTGCATGAAAACATCAAAACCCGTTCGGGGAATTTTGAAACCTACATAGAGCATTATAAACAAAGTATTGAGAATTTGGCAAAATGTGGTGTCAAAATCGTGTGTTATAACTTTATGCCTGTTCTAGATTGGACACGTACAGATTTAAGTTTTCAAGTTGAAGATGGCTCGAAAGCATTACGTTTTGATGTGATCGCTTTTGCTGCTTTCGAACTCTTTTTATTAAAAAGACCCGGTGCTGAAAATGAGTATTCTGAAGCACAAATAAATGCGGCTAAAATCTATGTTGAAGCCCTTTCAGAAGATGATAAAAAACAATTAATAAATAATATAATAGCAGGTTTGCCCGGAGCTGAGGAAGGTTATACTTTAGAGCAATTTCAAACTATTTTAGATACTTACGCAGCTATTGATGCCTCTGTTTTAAGAGAAAACTTAGTGTTGTTCCTAAAAGAAATTATACCTGTAGCTTCTAAAAATGAGGTTTTGATGTGTATTCATCCCGATGATCCACCATATGCTATTTTAGGATTGCCAAGGGTTGTGAGTACCGAAGCAGATTACGCATATTTATTTGACAATGTGCCTGATAGAGCAAACGGTATTACGTTTTGCACAGGGTCATTAGGCGTAAGAGCAGACAATGATTTGGTGCAGATTTTTAAACGTTTTGCAGACCGCGCCCACTTTCTTCACTTAAGAAGTACGAAGCGTGATGCACAAGGGAATTTCTATGAAGCCAATCATCTTGAGGGCGATGTAGATATGTACAGCGTTGTTAAAGCCATTTTGGTGGAAGAACAAAGAAGAAAAGCCGAAGGACGTAAAGATTTTGCTATCCCGGTAAGGCCAGATCACGGGCATCAAATGCTTGATGATTTACATAAAAAAACCAATCCGGGATATTCAGGAATTGGGAGATTAAGAGGATTGGCAGAATTAAGAGGATTGGAGTATGGTTTAAAACATACTTTTGATTGATAGTTATTTATGAATTCAACACATTTCATAACCGATAATTTTTTATTGCAAACCGAAACGGCAGAGATACTATATCATACCTATGCTAAAGATTTACCAATAATAGATTATCATAATCATTTATCTGCGAAGGATATTGCAGAAAACAAACCAGTCAGAAACATTACAAAAGCCTGGTTAAATGGGGATCATTATAAATGGCGTGGTATGCGTGCCAATGGTATTGATGAAAAGTATATTACCGGGGCGACTACCTTAGAAGAACGATTCAATAAATGGGCTGAAACCGTACCTTATACTTTAAGAAACCCCCTGTTTCATTGGACACATTTAGAATTAAAGCGTTATTTTGATATAGATGATGTTTTACAGCCTAGCACAGCAAAAGCTATCTATAATAAGGCTAACGCTGTTTTAGAAAACAAAACACCGGCACAATTATTAGAAGACATGAAAGTTGAGGTGGTTTGTACAACAGATGATCCTACAGATGATTTAAAATATCATAAGGAAATTTCAGAAAACGGAAACTTTTATACCAAAGTACTCCCAACTTTTAGAGCAGATGAATTGTTTTTTATCAATAAAGAGAAGTTTTTAAACTACATTCAAAAACTTGCTACTAGTGTTAATTTTGAAATTAATACACTCGGTGATTTTTTAAAAGCCATCGATGAACGTATTAAATATTTTAATGATCAAGGGTGTAAATTATCTGATTTTGGTGTTGGGGAAGCTTTAAGGATTGTTGATTTTACTAAAGAAGATGTTGCTAGAATTTTTGATAATAAATTAAAAGGAAGCGAATTAACCACCAATGAAATTGATAAATATAGGTCGTTCCTTTTTATTTATTTAGGGAAGAAATACCATAAGTATGATTGGGTGCAGCAATATCATTTGGGACCTATCCGAAATAATAATTCTCGATTGGTGGATCAAGTGGGTTTGGATGCAGGCGTTGATTCTATAGGCGATTTTCCTATGGCGGAATTTATGTCTAAGTTGTTCAATACGCTTAATTCAACGAATCAACTAGCTAAAACAATTACATACAATCTAAATCCTTCTCAAAATGAAGTATTTGCAACCATGATGGGGAATTTTCAAAATTCTGACTGCCCAGGAAAAATGCAATGGGGCTCTGGCTGGTGGTTTTTAGATCAAAAGGATGGGATGGAAAAACAACTTAATACGCTTTCAAACATGGGTTTGTTAAGTCGTTTTGTTGGTATGTTAACCGATAGTAGAAGTTTCTTGTCTTTTCCTCGACATGAATATTTTAGGCGTATATTGTGCACTTTACTTGGTGATGATGTCAAACAAGGACTTATTCCTAACGATATTGATTTTTTAGGAAAAATGGTTCAGGATATTTGTTACCATAATGCCGTAAATTATTTTAAATTTGATCAGTAAACTAACTAATGATTCAACAAAAAATATGATGAATAGATTAATCTGTGCAATATTTTTAATGACCCTCGTTCTTGGATGTAAAAAGAAAGATGGCGTTAAAGTTATGTATTTAGCACATACGTTGCCGCAAACACACCCAGTTCACAAAGGTATATTGGAATTTCAGAAGGCTCTAGGACTAAAATCTGGAGGAGTCTTAAAAGTTAAAATATTTCCCGACGGGCAGTTAGGGTCTGAGCGAGAAGTTTTAGAATTACTTCAAATAGGAAGTGTAGCGGTTACAAAAGTTAGTGCCGCTACATTATCAAATTTTGTTCCCGAGTATCATGTTTTAGGAATTCCTTATCTATTTAAAGACAAGCAGCATCAATTTGATGTTTTAGAAGGCGAGGTCGGAAAATCTATTTTACAAAAAGGCGAAAAGTTTTGGTTAAGGGGCCTGTGTTATTACGATGCTGGAAGTAGAAATTTTTATACGTCAAGTAAAGCCATAAGAGTACCAGAGGATTTAAAAGGACTCAAAATACGTGTTATGAATAACCAAATGGCTATTAACATGGTTAACGCTTTAGGGGGTTCTGCAACACCAATGGCTTATGGAGAACTATATACGGCCATTCAACAAGGGGTGGTTGATGGTGCTGAAAATAATCCACCATCATTTGTGTCGTCAAACCATTATGAAGTTAGTAAATATTATACGATAGACCAACATTCTTCGGTACCGGATGTATTATTAATTGGTACAAAATATTGGAATAAATTATCTGATCAAGAAAAAGTTTGGGTTCAAGAGGCAGCGGACGAATCTTCACAAGCGCAAAAGCAGTTTTGGAATGAATCTGTAGAAGAATCCATGGCCATTGCCAAAAAGGCAGGAGTAGAAATTATTATTCCCGAAAAATCATTGTTTCAAGAGCAGTCAAAATCTGTTTTAGAAACCTTCAAGAAAGAGCATCCAGAAATGAGTGATATTATTAATAAAATTAAAAACCAATAATGTATGAAAACAGCAGATGTTATTTTCAATAAAATATATAGAATCATGGAAATTATATTGGTTTCCATTTTTGGGTTGTTGGTCATAGATGTTCTAGGGCAAGTATTTTCTAGGTACATTTTAAATACGTCATTTGCATTTACCGAAGAGTTGGCACGTTTCTCATTAATTTGGCTCTCTATATTGGGGGCCGCTTATCTTAATGGGAAAAGAGAGCATTTATCCATGGATTTTCTCTATCAAAAATTTTCAGCAAGGACCAAAAAAAAGGTATCGCTTTTTATAGAGCTATGTATCTTTTTATTTGCTCTAATTGTGATGGTAATCGGTGGGTTTAACTTGGTTTATACAACGTTACATTTAGAACAATTATCAGGAACTTTAAGAATTCCGTTGGGATATATTTATGCTATTTTACCGGTAAGTGGTTTACTTATTATGGTGTTTTCAATATATCATACTATTAAAATTAGTACTAACGACATAACCGATT
Source organism: Algibacter sp. 2305UL17-15 (assembly GCF_040720935.1). NCBI lineage: Bacteria > Pseudomonadati > Bacteroidota > Flavobacteriia > Flavobacteriales > Flavobacteriaceae > Algibacter > Algibacter sp. 2305UL17-15. Next base: position 96,447 of record NZ_JBFDAE010000016.1, on the reverse strand, counting down.
AAGCATGAGTATAGAAGTTATAAGTATCATCGTTTTATTTGCAAGTTTTTTTACGTTGTTAATGCTAAAAGTGCCAGTAGCTTATAGCATCGGTATTTCTACAACCATAAGTTTATTGCTCAATATTGATAATTTACCTGGGATAACAACTATTGCACAACGCATGACAACAGGAATAGATAGTTTTGCTCTGTTGGCTATTCCATTTTTTGTTTTGGCCGGCGAGATTATGAAACGCGGTGGTATTGCAAACCGACTGATAAATTTTGCCAAATCATTAGTGGCAAGTTTGCCAGGGGGATTAGCATATGTAAATGTTTTGGCATCTATGCTATTTGGAGCTATTTCTGGATCAGCAATAGCGGCAACATCGGCGATTGGAAGTATCATGACAGATAGAATGGAAGAGGAAGGATACCCCAGAGAATTTAGTGCCTCTGTAAACATCACTTCATCAACCACAGGATTGTTAATTCCACCAAGTAATATATTAATTGTTTATGCTTTAGCCAGTGGAGGTACAGCATCTGTGGCCGCTTTATTTATAGCCGGTTATTTACCTGGTATTTTGTTGGGAGTTGCCATTATGGGCTATATTGCTTTTGTGGCCATCTCTCGAAAATTTGCAAAAGGGGATCGCGTACCCTTATCATTAATCTGGACTTATTTTAGAAAGGCGTTTTTTAGCTTATTATTGTTGGTCATTGTTGTAGGAGGCATTGTTGCAGGAATTTTTACGGCAACGGAAGCTTCGGCTATAGCTGTCTTATATGCGGCAGTATTAGCTTTGATTTACGGTGACGTGAAGGTTAAAAATTTTCCAGATATTTTATTGACTAGCGCAAAAACAACAGCAGTAGTGATGTTTTTAATTTGTACGTCTATGGCTATGTCTTGGTTGTTTTCTTTTGAAGGTATTCCAGAGCTTATTAGCGGGTTTTTACTAGAACAATTCAGTAATAAAATTGTCATCTTTTTAGTCATTAATTTGGTGTTATTGGTTATAGGAACGTTTATGGATATGACACCCGCAGTATTGATATTCACCCCCATTTTTTTACCAGTAGTTGTGGCTTTGGGAATGGATCCTGTTCATTTTGGAATTGTATTGGTGCTTAATTTGTGTATAGGACTTTGTACACCGCCCGTTGGTACCATACTTTTTGTGGGTAGTGGTATTGCTAATGTATCGGTCTCACAAGTAGTCAAACCATTATTGCCGTTTTTATTAATTATGGTAATTGTATTGTTATTGATAACTTATATTCCAGAAATTTCAATGTATTTACCTATATTGTTCGATTTGTAGCATACACACTATGTTGACTAATTAGCTCGACTGTGTGTTTGGCTTTAAGAAACAACCTTAGCCTTTAAAATTTAGTTTGTGAATTTTAGATTTTAATATTTGCTGCTTTCTATTTATTTTTTCACTTAAAGACACAAAAAAAAATAGTATCCAAATTACATTTAGCTATATGATTATCAATAGTTAATGGGTAATTCGGTGCTTGTTTTTATTCTAAATTTTAAGTACTGAATCAAGCACTTTTTATTTGATATTATAAGATTTTAGATGGTATAAAAGAAAATTAAAAAAGCCCATAAACATAATGTTTACGGGCTTTTGGTGGAATTTAATATATTCCAAGCGGAGAAAGAGGGATTGCATATCCCATTATCTCACGCACCTTACAATAAAGCTCAAAATTGCTTTACCAATTTTAGGCTTTTTTATTTCAATCCATTTACAAGAATTACATTCTTGACATTCCTTAAAATAAAAAAGCCCAATTTCATTTCTGAAATTGAGCTTTGCTCTAAGCGGAGAAAGAGGTTCTTCCTCAATATCTTTAAACTCAACGTTTATAGTACTTTACAAAGGTTCAGTTTTCTAGGGTAACCCATAGGGTAACTTTACCGGTTTTACTAATATTACTCCGCAAGTTACATTTTAAATCCTTAAATCACAAAATTTTAGGGAATGCTAGGGAATCCCTAGCTATACCTAGATAAAACCCAAATATTTGCATCATAATAATTTAAAAAATAATATTATGATTGAAAATTTAGAAGAAATCAACTTGGATTTAACTCCATTAACACGACAATTGTTAATTAATTACATTTCCATTAATTATGAAGAGCATGCAGATTTTAGCGAGGAATCTTTAAGAGCTGAATTATTACTTTTAAAACGTACTAATAACCTAGAACAACTTTTTCTAGCAGAATCTTTATCAAATTACTATCAGCAGTAATTTAAAGCTGTTTAAATTTTGAGCATGACTAGTTGTAAAATGAAAAACCTAACAGAAATTATATTGATTTATTTTTCTGTTAGGTTCTCATTAATCATTAGATTGATTTTAGACTTATAAACTCATATAAATATCGTCAAGTTCTTCTTGTCTAATACCTAAGTAACGTTTTGTAATGGCAGGTGAGGAGTGGTTAAACAAATCTGATAAATATAATAGTGCTTTTTCAGTTTCATTATTATTTGAGTACACTTGACGACCAAAAGTTTTACGAAGTGAATGCGTTGAAACTGAAAGTTTCTTAGAACCAAAAAGTTCTTTGATTTTACGATTTACATACTGTACGCTGAAAACCGTATTTTGATTTGAAGTGAAAATAAAGCCTTCATGTTCTTCAACTCTAGTTTTTAAAAGTTCAAAAGCATCTTTAATATTATCGTTGATTCTAATAATACGTTTCTTATTTGTCTTTTTTTCTAAAAGTGTAATTGAATCTCCTTCTAAATCTTCAAACCTCAACGATAACAAATCTGAAATACGTAAACCAGAATTAATACCTAAAACCACTAAAAAACCTAATTTATAGTTTTTGTCATTTTTGATTAATTTGATTGCTTTGTTTAAAGTAGAATCAAAATTTAAATAATCGCTTGTTGTAATAGAACCTTTAACACTCATATCATTATTATTTCTGATACAAATATAATAAAAATTAGTTTCACTTTTATGTTATTTTGACTAAAAGTGAAACTATTTTAATATGTATTTTGCACTAAAACACGTAACTTGTTGTTTTACAGTATTTTAATTAAATAAAAAAGTTTCACTTCTAATAATAGTGAAACTTATTGAATGTGATGGATATAATATATTTTAATGATTCTATCATTTGAGTTTTTTCTTATGGATTTTTAAATTCGTTTTCACTTTCCTTTTACATTTAATAAGAATTTATTTCAACAATCTGTATGTTTGTGTGTTCTTTTATTAAATTGCACTCAAAATGTATCTCCTTTTTAAGGTTAAAAACTAAAGTATGGATGTATTGAATAAAATTAAGGAAGCAAAAGAAATGTTAGATTTAGGAACAATAAATCAAATAGAATTTGATAAAATCAAACATGATATTTTAACACAAAATGAAAACACGCAAAATATAAGTTTCAAGCAACTTGAAATCAATGTAAAAAAAGGAAATACTTCAAAAAATGATTTAGATTTACTAAGAAATCAAAAGAAAATAACAGCACTTCAATACGCATCTCTGTTAGAAATATATAATAGACAAAATGCAAAAAGAATATCTTTTTCACAAAAGGTAAAGAAATTTCTTAGTTATGATGAAAACATTGTTGCCACCGATAGAGAGGAGGAATTAAATAGGAAAACTGAACCATTTGCAATTGTAACTTTTATTTGTGGTATAGGTATAATAACAACTTTGGTTTTGGGAAGGCTTATACCAATAATCTTTATTTTAATAATTGTCGTTTTTGGTTATATATCTTCGATTGTATCTTATTTTAAACTTAAGGAGGATATAGAATTAAAAGGAGGTGGGATTCGAGTTATTGGAGCAATTTTTATTGTGATTGGGAGTGTTTGGATAATGGAAAATTTGGGATTGATAAATTTGTTTTAGTCCAGAATTTTATTCTTTTAAAGCAAGATGGGATTTATCTTTAAATTAATCAATAATTCCAATATTATACTTACAGGTTTTTTTTAGCTTTAATATAAATGTAACGCCTTTAGTAGGTCTGTCATTTTCATCTGTAAATATTTGCATACTCGCATCAACGGATTGTTGATTGAAACGAATTAAACTGGTAGTTTTATTATCTATTGCATAATCATGGTGCATTTTTCCTTCATAAATATAATAGGTAAAGTTGTCTTTTGTTTTGCCTGAACGTAAAAATTTTTTTGGTATGAAAAACATTTTTGTAGTTGTATTTGTTCCAACAGCTCTAGCTAAAGCATCTTTTAAATGCCAAAATTTGCCATCAAATTCAAGATACCCATCTTGAAACATTAAGATTTCAGATTTTTGGTTTCCGCAATATTCAAATACACTTCTAGCTTTCCAAATGCCCTTTCTTATTATAGGGCTTATTAAACTTTTTTGAGTATTATCTTTTAACTCTTTTTTAGGTTTTTGATTTAAAAAGTCAAGGCTTAGGTCTAGGTTAGGATTTCTTTTTATTAAAATATTATTATGCTCAAAAGGATTTTTTCTATAATAGCTTAAGTTGTCATATTCTAATTTTTCATTTTCTGTAATTTCTTCTAATTTCCAACTGACTTTTAGTGTTTCTAATTCAGGGCTTAATGTCATTAACAATATTTCATCAAAATTTATTTTGTTCTCTAATACTTTATCAGGAAAAATCTCATACATATTAATTAATGACCCATTAGATATTCTTCCTTCATATTTGGGGTAGAAATACCAAAAATTTTCTAATTCGGTGTTTTTGTTTAAAGATATATTGATATTATCGCCTAATATTTCCCAATCAATTTTCCAATCAAAAACACGACCGTTGGTTTCAAATTTTAATATTCCATTCCATGTACTATTTTTTGTTTTTGGTAATAAATCTAAATAGACTTGATTTTTAGATGAATACCACTGACCTACAAAATCTTTTTCTGAAATGACCTCTTTTTTTGTAATGTTGTTACTCGTTAATGGAGTTGGAGCTTTTAACTTATTTTTTTGTTTCCCATCCGTACAGGATATTAATACAAAAAGGATAGCTAAGGAATGTATAATATTATTTCTACATTTATTTAATATTATATTTTTCATAATCGATTATTTCTTCAAATATAATAAAATGTAATATTTGGTGTTGCACCTACATATTTATAGTAAAACCAATTACTATGAAAAAATATAAAACATATTACACTAGTGTTGAGGTGATGGAACTTTATCAAATTTCAGAAAGAACCCTGCGTTATAGGTTAAAGCAATTAAAAGAAAAATATAAAAAACAACCTTCATTATTATCTAAAGAAAACAAAAAATGGAAAATTCATTACAGTATCTTAGAACACTTTGCACCGAAACGAAATAAACCAGATTGAAACTAAAACCTCAACACCTATCACCGCTCTTACGTAAGCCTATTAAAAAAGCCTTATTGCACGCCCTTAGAGTGCTAAAAAATATTTGTATAGATTTTCTGCGTACGGGTACAGAAGACCTGCAAAAGGGTTGAAAATGGCTCTAATGCTATCAAAATGAGGGTTTTTGATTATCACATTTTGAGAGCTTCATTAATTTTTATAAAATTTTGCCTAATTCCTTCTCAATATATGGTCTTTCAGTGATGAAATTTGCCATCAATGCAGTATCTCCATTAAATGTATGATTACACCAAATCATAAACTCTTTAAATGATTTGAAGCTCTTAACATCGATATTGAGTTTAGTTACAATTTCTTTCGGTACATAATATGTTAGATTTTTAACTAATAGCTTTCGTCTTTTGGGAGGTCTTCCTCCATTTGGATTTTGTGGATAAAATGTTTCATTAACCAACAGCGGTTGAAGCTTAGTAATTCTTTTCTGTATTGTGTTTTCACTACATCCGTATTCAAAAGCTAAACTTTTATTTGTTTTGAAGAAAACTTTACCCTGTAATTGGTAACTGATTATTTCTGATAGAATTAATTTTTCTAAATAATCAAGGTTTTTATCTAACTTAACTCTGTTATAGACTTTTATAAATTGATGGTCGTTATTGTTTTTAATATCAGGCATTATATTTTATTTTAAGTTACACCTAAAAAAGAGCATATCAATTTTGATAGTAACAAGTTGAAGTACTTCAAGTTTGGTGTATATATTAGATTAACTTTATATTAGATTAAACTTATTATTATAAAAAAAGGATTATTAATAAGTTTCCTCTTCGAGGTGTTTCAATTTTAATTTTAAAAATTCTAATCTCAACTAGAACGATTGAAGGTTTTTAGATAAAATCTTATCTATTTCCCTAACGGGGTATAAATAAACATCTCCAATTGTAGTAAATGGAATGTCACCATTATTTCTATATTTAATAATAGTATTTTGAGATATACCAAACAGTAACTTCAAATCTTTGTTACGGTAGTATTTTTTAACTTGTTTAGAGCTTGTTTTATCAAGTTTAGTTTCAAGTTGAGCTAACTTGTCATGTAATGGAAGTAAAAGCTTTTTAAGCTCTCCAAATGGAATAATAGAAATCTGTGATTCTTGTGTCATCATAATTATATTTTTTAAAATTATTATGATGCAAATATTCTATTTTATGTCAACAATAGTGAGGGATTCCCTTTGATTCCCTGAAAGATTAACATAAAGGATTTACATTGATTCAAGGATTTTTTCTCTCCTATCTGAAAATTTTGAAATGATGAGGTCTAATAGTTCAATCTCTTGACGTTCATATTCACCTTTATCACCATTTTTAACTTTTGAAAATTCTTTATTGATTCCTTTAACTTTAACAGATTCCCCTTTTTCGTTTAGGAAGTAGATGTTTGCGTTATCTAAATACTTTTTTAAGTTGGTATCTTTTTGTTTTTGATTCTTTCTATCTACATCAATAAAACCTTCTTCAAATAATGCTTTATAAAGGAAAACAACATTTAGTTTATTGGTTTTGAACTCCAACTTCAAGTTTGTTGGGTCATTATCAGATATTTCATCAAATGAATATTTGTCTATTTCAAAATTTTCAGCTTTTTTAATGAATCCTACAAGACTATCAAGATATTCAGCTATGCGTTTTAGCATTTGTCTTGTTGATTCTAAACAATGCGATAGAAACAAATTAGCATAGAGTTGATTAATCTTTTCATCTTGAATCTCTTGTGTTGATTCGATAAGTCCAAATTTATCAAGAATCATATCTTCCAGTTCATCCTTATAGCCATCTGGGGAATTGTCGCCATCATACGGGCTAAAATTTTTAATATCATTCAGTTCAGCAAACTTTTCTATTGTGTCTGAAAAGTCGCTATCTGGATGATAGTAAATGTTCATTGGTTTTTCTTTAGGAGCTTCTAATTCTTTATTTCTCCAATAAAGGTTTTGTTTAGATTTTAATAATTCTAAATCATTAAAGTTTAATTCTAATTGTTCCTTGTATTTCTCTAATACATCTTGATGAATAACTTTAATAATCTGAATTTTCATAGGATTTCCTAAATCAGCAACAAGATTTATTTTTTCCTTTATAGCTATTTCCCAATCTGTAAAAAAAGTTCTTGGCATATCATTAACCCATTCGTCAAAAAAAGAAATGTTTTCATGCTCATGATGATATTCAATTACTGGATTGATTATTTTTTCAATTTCAGAATTTAGGTCAATGATGTTTTTCATAGAAACTTTTAATTTGAAGCTTCTAAAGTAAGAAAAATATAAGGCTATGCGTATTTTTTATTTAATTTATCCATATCCTTTTTAACGCTTGAATCAAGAACTTTAGCATAGTGTTGGGTCATGGTTATTCTTGTATGCCCCATCATTGAAGATACATTTTCAATAGCAACTCCATTAGCAAGTGTTACAGTTGTTGCAAACGTATGTCTCGCTACATAGTGCGTTAGCTTTTTATCTATTTGGCACAATACGGCTATTTCCTTTAAATACTCGTTAATTTTCTGGTTGCTTATGCTAGGTAATAGCTTGTCACCTTCCAAATGTGCATACTTGTTTAAAATTTTTTGTACTGGTGGCAATACAGGAACATTACTTTTAATAGCCGTTTTTGCTCTATTAGTTTTAATCCATAGCGAACCCTCATTATCTTTAATAAGGTTCTTTATGGTTAATTTTTCCACGTCAATAGGTGCGTAACTGGTATAACAGGAAAACAGAAATATATCTTTAACACGGTTCAAACGTTCCGTACTAAATACTTTATTTTCTATGCGTTGAAGCTCATCTTGTGTTAAGAATACTGCATCTTTAATTTTTAGTTTTTCGTCATAAATTAAAAATGGATTATTTTTAATCAAATTTCGCTTTATACCATATTTACAAACTGTTTTAAAGCATTGAAAGTATTTTACAACAGAATTATGGTTTATACCAACTTTACTTTTAAAAGTAGATTCGTATTTTAAAAAAGATTCTAATTCATAGATAAATGTATTATCAATATCCACTACATTAAAACTCGTTTTTCTGTGTTTTAAGCTAATAAAATTGTAAAGTAAATCTTTTGCTCTATTATACTTTTGAAGTGATGCTTTAGAGCGTTCTCCTGCTTCAAATTTTCTTTTAAAATAGTTATTGTGATTCTCAAATAGTTTAATAATATCAATTTCGGTAGATTTTGATTTCTTACCGCTAAGTTCATTTTTTATATCACTTAGTTTAACGTTAGAATTGACTTTTACTAATTCCAGATAGATACTTTCAATTTTAGATTCAATAATATTTAAAGTTGTTTTACAATTTTTTTCACTTGCAACACGTAATGTGTTTTTTAACTTATTTGTGGCATCCCAACGGTCTTTGGTAATATATTTACTTGTACATAATGTTGAGGTTTTACCTTGTAATTCAATTTTTGCATAAATAGGGGATTCTCCGTTACTGTTTTGCTTGTCTGTTTTGAGAAAAAAATAAGTTTTAATCATTGGTTTACTAATTTAATGTTCAACAAAAATATTAGCAAACTTCAAGTATAGCTAGGGATTCCCTGTGATTCCCTCAAAATTAGTTACCCTATATGTTTTTCATTTAGTAGGGTAACCCATAGGGTAACTGTACTTTGATATATTATGTGTATTTTGAATATATACCAAAAACAAAAAACCCTCTAAACATAGTGTTTAAAGGGTTTTGACTTTTAAAGTGTCTTTTGACAACTTTTTCAGCGGAGAAAGAGGGATTCGAACCCCCGGAGGTGTGACCCTCAACAGTTTTCAAGACTGCCGCATTCGACCACTCTGCCATTTCTCCAATGAGACCATTTTTGCATTGCAAAAATTGTGTCGAATTGTCTTCACGAAGGTGAAAACCTCTCATCAAGCTATTTGCTTGAATGCGGGTGCAAATATAACGTCCTTTTTCATCCTATTCAAATAAAAACTTAACTTTTTCATAATAAATTTTATGTATTTTCCAATGCGTATAATTTATATACCAATACCATAAAAAGAGCATTACAAACCTTATTTTTGCACAAATATTTCACACCATAATGGACACAATAAAACAGCTTGAGTGGCGGTATGCAACAAAAAAGTTTGATGCAACCAAAAAACTATCAAAAGCTAAACTAAATATTATAACACAAGCTTTTAATCTCACGGCTACTTCTTTTGGTTTGCAAACCATTAAGTTGGTTGTTGTTGAAAATAAAGCACTTAGAGCGCCTTTAGTAGCCGCATCTTACGACCAAAGACAAGTGCTGGACGCTTCTCATTTGTTAGTCATCTGTATTCAAAAGGATATCATAGAAAAAGATGTCACAACCTATTATAGCAACATAAAACACATCCGCAACACCCCAGAAACCATATTAAAACCCTATAGAGAAGATTTAATGAATATGATGCAAGGTATGTCGATACAAGAGCGTCAACAATGGTCCACCAATCAAGCCTATATAGCACTTGGTAATTTAATGACCGTTTGTGCTATTGAAGGTATAGACTCTTGCCCCATGGAAGGATTTTTACCATCAAAGTACGACGAAATCCTTAAATTAGACAAAAAAGGATTAAAATCTGTATTGCTTCTACCTGTTGGTTATCGTGCCGAAGACGACATGTTTTCTGGTTTCAAAAAAGTACGAAAACCCATAGAAGAAGCCGTAATAGAACTATAAATAATTTGGGCGTTACCACAAGGGTCAGGCTTTCGGCAGTCGCTTCCCGATGAAAAATCGGGAGAGCTTCAACAAATGCCTCAATCCCTAACGCAATTTCAACGTCCAATTGAACAGTAAAGAAAATAAGGATATGCCAGGATTTGAATTATTTGGAGATTTAGAACGAAAAGAAGTAAATGATGTATTGGACAATGGTGTCATTATGCGCTATGGTTTTGATGGCATGCGAAAAGGCCATTGGAAAGCAAAAGAATTAGAACAAGAACTACAAAACACATTTCAATCCAAACACGTACAATTAGTTTCCAGCGGAACAGCAGCAGTATCAGTAGCATTAGCATCAGCAGGAGTAGGAGCAGGCGATGAGGTAATTATGCCAACCTTCACATTCGTAGCCAGTTTTGAAGCTATTATGATACTTGGAGCCATTCCAATATTAGTGGATATAGATGATACTTTAGGTTTAAACCCGGAAGCAGTAGAAAAAGCCATCACTCCCAAAACAAAAGCCATTATGGTTGTGCAAATGTGTGGCAGTATGGCACATATGGATGCGCTACAAGCTATTTCAAATAAGCACAATATATTATTGGTTGAAGATGCATGTCAAGCCATTGGAGGAACCTACAAAGGCAAACCATTAGGAAGTATTGGCGATTTGGGCTGTTTCTCATTCGATTTTGTAAAAACAATTACCTGTGGAGAAGGTGGCGCAGTAGTAACTAATAACGAAGAATATTACACAAATGCAGACCATTACAGCGATCACGGTCACGATCATATAGGTAATGATAGAGGTGCAGAAACCCACCCGTTTTTAGGCTATAATTTCAGGATTTCAGAATTGCACGCCGCAGTAGGTTTAGCACAAGTGAAACGTTTGCCAGAATTTTTAGAAATCCAAAAACGAAATTTCGATAGTCTTAGAAACGCATTGTCAGAAATCCCAGAAGTAACATTTAGAACCGTTCCAGAAGGCGGTGTAGAAAGTTGTGCCTTCTTAAATTTCTTTTTGCCAGATATAGAAACTTCACGAAAGGTTATCGAAGCTTTTAAAGAAGACGGCGTAGATGTATGCTGGAATTATTATGATAACAACTGGCATTACATTCGAAAATGGGACCACCTAAAAGATTTGAAATCCCTATTTCCAATTTCTACGGAAGTAAAAAAAGGACTAGCATATCTAAAAAATGCCGAGTTTCCAAAATCGGACCATTACATTGAAAGAAATATTTCATGTTTGATAAAATTATCCTGGACAGAAAATGAGGTTAAAGAAAGAGCTAGTAAAATGGTAGTATGTATAAAACGGGCTTTGAAAAACTAAAAGAATTAATTTTTTCATTCAAATGAAATTATAATTCATTTATTTCCAGTCTTTTAATTAAATTTATCTTTTATTTTTCAATTTTATTTCATACTTTTAAAAAGCCTGCAATCTTCCTTGGTTTTTAGTAAACTTAATTAGTTAACTAAATAATATACCTTAATTACGGTTTTTAAATTCACTTTGATTAATAGCAAAAATAATCTACACCTGAAAAGGGTATAGAATTATATTGAATTTAAAATTAAAATGCTCGCATTTTTGTTTTAAATCGATGTTACAATGTATAATCTATTAAAGCTATTAATCATGAAACAACGTTTACTTCTTTCAGCATTTATTTTATCTTTTTTTATAACCTTTTCAAGTTTGTCCCAGACTTATAAAGTAGATGAAATGCGCACATACACTTGGGATGGCTCTCCAGATTGGGTACTAGCAACTACACATAAATTTACGTATGATAATGAAGGCAATAAAGCTACCAAACAAGAAATAATTAATGCTCCCAGCACTCAGGCGTCTCTTCAATTTATCAATACCTATAATGCCAGTAATAATATAATTAAGTCTGTCACCCAGCAATGGAATATGGGTTGGCAAGACCTTAGTCAATCAACATATGACTATGATGGGTCTGGAAATTTAGATGTTGTAACAACACAGACATACATTTCTATGGTATGGCAAAACTCGTCTCGATTAATATATGAATATGACGGCGCTAATAATTTAACTTATTTAACAACACAATCATATATCTCTATGGGATGGCAAAACTCTCTTCAAACAGAATATGAATATGATGGAGCTAATAACTTGATAAGGACGACGGCGCAACTTGTTTATGACGCTGGAACCATGACATTTCTACCTAGTGCATTTTTAAGTACTCAAGAACTATTAGAATATACTGGATCTGATATTAGTAAAGAAACCCACCAAAAATGGGAACCTGGAACAGGATGGGTTTCTACTGAAATATTTGAAATAACGATTTTTGAGTCTGGGCTGCCCAAGGAAGCTATAGATAGCACTTGGAATACTTTCACGAATATGTGGGAGATTGAAAGATCTGTAAAAACGTATGAGATGGGTTTGGATAAAAAGACTGAATATTATGATCCAGATGGATTTGGGGGATGGGATTTGAATGGACAAAGTGAAATTACATATTCTGGTAATCAAGTTGAAAAAGTAACGGAACAAGATTGGGTAGGTTCAGATTGGGTAATTTATGAGAGAACTTCATTTGGCTACGATGGTAATGGAAATAGAACAGAAGTTATTTCTGAGGATAATGATTCAGGTTCTTTGATGTTTGTAAGCAAAGTTGAATCAGATTATTCGGTGGTAAATCCTTTTAACTTAAGTTCAGATTTATTTAACAAAACGAGTTTTAAAGTTTACCCTAATCCAGCTTCAGATGTTTTAAATATATCGTCAAGTAATCCAATTGAAAAAATGGAAATGTATAATGTTATAGGTGGAAAAGTAATGCAATCGTCTAATACCAAACAATTTAATATAGAAAGGTTGAAGTCCGGGATTTATTTGTTGAAAGTATTTAGCACTAACGGAAGTGCCACTAAAAAAATAGTAATTAAATAGTATAAAAGACGCTATTAATTGTTGAAAGGAGGTTAAAAAAAGCAATATCTGCTATATTTAGCCTTCTTTTTTGTTTTCGTATGGCATTTGTATAGGTTGGAAATTTAAGTTTAGATTACAACATTCATAAATTTGATTCATAAAAATAAGTTTATGAAATCTATTCATTTAAAAGGGTTATTCTTCCTAATATGTATAAGTCAATTTGGGTTTTCGCAACAAATGCCTTTAGGTTTTTCTAATAGTTCTGATAATTTTACTGCGTTTGGTGGTAGTGGTTTTTCGACCAGAAGTAATCCAAATGATGCTGGTGATACTGTTGCGCAATTTTTTAATGATGGTTCAGAATCTTGGCAAGGATTTAAAATAGATTTAGTAAGTCCGATTGATTTGAACGCTCAAAAGAACATAACCCTTGATTTTTATGCGTTCGATCCTAATAATCATGCCATCATGGTTAAATTGGAAAACGGCATAAATCCAGATGTTCAAGTAACAGTAAACGATTCAGGATCTGGATGGGAAAACGGGATTGCCTTTAATTTCGCCAACGCTGTATTGAGTTCAGATGGGGTAACATCAATTAATGCTTCTGGGACTTATAATAGATTGGTGATTTTTATTGATGGCGGAAGTACGATTTCCGGGACTTACCTTATAGATGATATAAATAATGGTACTACACCTACAGACCCAAATGCTTTAGATGTTATTTACTCGGATTTAGTTTGGGCAGATGAATTTAATACTCCGGGATTGGACAATGCTATTGTGGGCAGTAAATGGCACCATCAAACACAAATTCCAGCAGGAGGAAATTGGTATAATGGAGAACAGCAGCATTACACCAATAGAAAAGAAAATTCTTTTGTTGAAAACGGATTTTTAAATATTGTTGCAAAAAGAGAAACTCCAGGTTTTTCAGATCAAGGGGTAACGAAAGATTATACTTCTGCACGCCTAAACTCTAAGTATGCATTTACATATGGCAGAGTGGACGTTAGAGCAAAATTACCAAGTGGAAACGGTACCTGGCCAGCAATTTGGACTTTAGGGAAAAATATTAACGAAGATGGTGGTTACTGGGACAATCAAGGTTTTGGAACTACCGGTTGGCCTGCTTGCGGAGAAATTGATGTTATGGAACATGGTTTGGGTGCTGTAAATCATACATCTAGTGCGTTACATACGCCTTCAAGTTCTGGAAATACAGTAAATTATTCATCACAAGTACTTAGTGATGTGGCTACTAATTTCCACATCTATTCTGTGAATTGGTCTCCAGATCAAATTACGTTTTTAGTGGATGACGTTGCTTATTATACTTACAACCCATCTATAAAAGATGCTGCTACGTGGCCGTTTTTTGAAGATCAATATCTTCTGCTAAATATTGCTATGGGAGGTGCATCTGGGGCTATAGACCCAAATTTCATAGAAAGCAGTATGGTTATTGATTATGTTAGAGTATATCAAAATACAGGGCTTAGCATACCTAAAAATAACCATGGTAATTTTGAGGTTTTTCCAAATCCTTTTTCAGGTTTTTTAAATATTAAATCTGAGGTAACCATAGATGAAGTTCAAATTTATAGCCTTTTGGGAAATTTAGTATTTCATAAAAATCTTCCCAAGACAGCAATAGATATTTCAAATTTAAATACAGGAATGTATCTATTGTATGTCTATGCTGAAAATACTGTTTCTATCAAGAAAATTGTCAAGCAGTAGTTCATGTAATGGATTCCTTATTTTTCAGTAATCATAATTGATTAATAGCAAAACTTAGAACAAAAGAAACATTATATAAGTTCCCTTTTTCACTAATAATTTACATATTCCACAATTTCTAAACCATAACCAATCATGCCCACACGTTTGGTTTTTTCACTATTAGAAATTAAACGCAGTTTGTGAATGTCTAGATCGTGCAGAATTTGCGCGCCAATTCCAAAATCTCTAGTGTCCATATTAATTCTTGGAGCTTTTAAAACTTCTTTAGAATTTTGATGTTCTTTTAAAAAAGCCAATCTGTTTAGAATATTTGTAGCTTGCACCTCTTGATTTATAAAAATAATAGCACCTTTTCCGTTGGTGTTAATCGTTTGAAACATGGCGTTCAACTGCTCATCTACATTATTGGTTAAAGTACCAAGTATATCGTTATTTATAAGCGTAGAATTTATGCGGGTTAAAACAGGTTCATTAGTTGCCCATTGTCCTTTTGTAAGTGCAATATGTATTTGATTGTTGGTAGTTTGCTTGTAAGCACGTAATCTAAAATCCCCAAAACGGGTTTTAATTTCAAAATCTTCTTTCTTTTCAATTAAAGAATCATGTTGCATTCTATAAGCCACCAAATCTTCAATAGAAACAATTTTTAAATCAAATTTTTTGGCTACTTCAATCAGTTGTGGTAAACGCGCCATGGTACCATCTTCATTCATTATTTCAACAATAACGCCTGCAGGTTCTAAGCCCGCTAATCTGGCAAAATCAATTGCAGCTTCGGTATGTCCAGTTCGTCGTAATACACCTCCTTCTTTGGCAACCAGTGGGAATATGTGTCCTGGTCTCGCCAATTCAAAAGGTTTTAGGTTTGGGTCAATAAGCGCCTTTACTGTTTTTGCCCTATCGGCAGCAGAAATTCCGGTAGTCACACCATGTCCTCTTAAATCTACAGAGACCGTAAAAGCCGTTTCCATAGGGTCGGTGTTATTGCGCACCATCATATTAAGCTCTAAATCTTTACAACGGTTCTCGGTTAACGGGGCGCAAATTAATCCCCGACCGTGAGTCGCCATAAAGTTTATCATTTTTGGTGTAACTTTTTCAGCAGAAGCAACAAAATCTCCTTCGTTTTCACGGTTTTGGTCATCTACAACAATTATTACTTTTCCATTTCTGATGTCTTCTATGGCATCATGAATAGTGTTTAATTGGAATTGAGCTGCGTTTTGTGTGGTCATGGTTTCTGCTATCATTTTGCAAAGATATTGCTTATTTTAAACTATCTAAACAGTTTTGCTTCAGGTCTTCTTTTATTTTAAATCTAAGAAATACATAAGTAATCATGTATAATGGAAGCCCTAAAAGTAACATGAATATATTTGGTTTTCTATTTTCCTTTTTGATATTGCTGTAAAAGGCATAAAGATTTAAAATGGACTTTATATAGTAAATAACATATAGAACCAACGCAACGATGCTAAGTTGAATGGATGCTGTAGCAAGCGAGGGCAATTTATTGTTTTTAGAAACAAAGAACACCAGAAGCAATAGTGCGCTAATAGCGTAGAGTATAATTGCAAATTTGGAGTGGTTCGTATAATCTTTTGTGATGTTCTGAGAAATTTCAAAGTTTTTAGAAATAGACACCTCTTTTTCTCTAAGTTCTTGAGTCGTAATGTCTCGACTGTTTAAAACCTTTATGGCTTCAAATCGGGTAGCTTCACTATAACCTAGGGCTTCGTAATCATTAATGGCATGAATCAATTCGTCATGCTTTAAAGCATGTAAAAACTTAAAACTCTCTTTGTTGTTTTCCTTTATGTTGAAGAGCCTTTTTAGAGGTATAATGATACTATCAAAGTCGAATAAACCTCTGTCCGCTGTGGCACGTTTTGTTAAAAATATGCCTAACGGCAGCATAATTAACGTAGAAAACCAACTGGCAAGTATTGGGTTAAAATCTCCAGATTTGGCACTGTTTAAAGCAAAAATCCCAATAAAGTGATAGGTTAAAAATAATAGAATAGCTATGACCATGGGCAAACCTAAACCACCCTTCCTAATTAAGGCGCCCAAAGGGGCACCTACAAAAAACAGAATAATACAGGCAAACCCTAAAGCTAATTTTTCATGGAATGCTATAACATGCTTATTAAACCATACTCTTTTAGGTTTAAGCGTAGTTTTCTTGTTTTCAATAAGTTGATGCACACTATTTATGGCACTTGCAGCACTATTTGTAAACTGTGATTTTTTTGTCGTATCGAATAAATCTAAAATGTTACCTGTGAAAATTGAATCAATGGTTGTTTCTTTTTCTTCAGTAAGAGATGGTATTGTATCTATATCGGCTACTTTTTCATGGGCTTCAACAGCTGTTATGTCGTCATCTTCAGAAAACTCTTTTACTGGTTTTTTGTTTTTATAGATACTACTTCTTTGGTACAATAGCTGACTAAATTGCCTCATTGTTTTATCGTGCTCCACAGTTAGAGAGTCAATGGTATAATCCAGTTCACCTAAGTTAAGCATACTGTATTTGTTGCTATAAGACTTGTCTTCAATATCAACATTATTTAAATTAGATAAGTCGATATTAATGATGTACTTGTCAAAAGTACTTTTGGCAAAGGGCTGTTTTTTTCGTTCCTTTATTTTTTTTGCGGGAATGTCATTGTAATAATTACCATCAAAAAGGACGAGTTTTAAAATGTTAGAATCTTCTTTTCCAACAAGTTCTCCATTTTTTGCAATAATTGTAGTTTGGTTTTTCCTGCCATCCCTACCCTTCATATGAATTACAATATCATGCAGAAATTGACCTCTATCGCCACTTTTCTTTTCAACTTTAATATTATATGGTGTAGATTCTATTTCGTTAAACTGACCTTCGGCGATCGCCATTGCAGGTTTTAATTTTGCAATATTTCTCCTTAAGTTATAGGAATTATATTCGGCCCAAGGAATGACGTTATTCGAAAAGAAGAATGTGGTGATGGCCAATAAAACAATAAAAACACTTAAGCCAGACATGGCACGCTGCAACGATATCCCTGTTGATTTCATGGCTGCGAATTCATAATTTTCAGCAAAATTACCAAATACCATAATCGAGGTGAGAAGAATGGTAAGCGGCAGTACCAAAGGCATTAGCTTTGGCATGAAATATATTAAAAACTTAAAAATAACATCTATTTCTAAATCTTTACCAGCCAATTCTTTTATGTAAAGCCATATGGTTTGTAACACAAAGATTAAAACCAGAATGACAAAAACACTTATAAAAGTTTTAAGGTATGTGGTGAGTATGTAGCGGTCTAGTATTTTCACAAGGGATGATTACCTAATCGAGTTTATTGATGTAATAATCTTTATATTTATTGGCATCAAAGGTAAATAAGGTTTTCGATAAAGGCTCATTTGTTTTGAAAGAATTAACGGTTAGTGTTGTTTTTGTTCCGTTTTTTCCCAATTGAATCAGGTTGTAAATGTGTTTGGTTGACGCATCAATGCCTAATAAAATATTTTTTATTTCTGAATTAGAATCGATGGGGGTTAACTTTACATACTGAATTTTTCTTCCTTTTATATTTTGAATAATATCTAACTCATAAGTATAGCCGTCTTCATAAAACGATAACATTTTACTAGGCGTAATAGCATCGCTTTCGTCTTCTTTTTGTGTTGAAATTGTTACTTCTTCATCTTCGGGACTAATGGTATAAAGTGTTTTGCCATCATAAAGACGAGTAATCCCAAGAATGTTTAATTTATATTTTTCACTTTGAAGCACTACATCTCCACGGGTTTCTTGTTTTACGTTTTCCGAAGTGTTTTCTAAAATGTATTTAAATTCAATTTGAATATTCTCATAGTTTTTTACTTTTTCAGAAACTTCATTAAGTAAATCTTTGCCTTTATTTTGAGAAAACCCAGAAAGGACGAATAGTGTTACGAATAATATGCTGATAATTTGTTTCATTGTTTTACTAATTCAAAATTAAATATTTTCATTTGCTAATAACTCGTCTAGAGATGTTAAATCCGGAACCAATACTTGCCTCGCTTTACTGCCTTCAAAAGGGCCCACAATTCCTGCGGCTTCCAATTGATCGATCAAGCGACCTGCTCTGTTATATCCCAATTTCAATTTCCGCTGTAATAAAGAAGCCGAACCTTGTTGTGCGGTTACAATTACAATTGCCGCATCTTTAAACAGCTTATCTCTGTCAGATATGTCTATATCAAGACTTGTGCCACTTTCTTCTCCAACATATTCAGGCAATAAATAAGCATCGGGGTATGCTTTTTGAGCACCAATAAAGTCAACTATTTTTTCAACCTCGGGTGTGTCAACAAAGGCACATTGTATTCTAATCATGTCGTTACCTTGTGTATAAAGCATATCTCCACGGCCTATAAGTTGATCTGCACCGCCAGCATCTAAAATAGTTCTCGAATCTATTTTACTAGAGACTCTAAAAGCGATTCGGGCAGGGAAATTCGCTTTAATAATTCCCGTTATAACATTAACCGAAGGACGCTGGGTTGCAATAATTAAGTGAATACCAATGGCACGAGCTAATTGTGCCAACCTTGCTACTGGCGTTTCTACTTCCTTGCCAGCAGTCATTATTAAATCGGCAAACTCATCAACTACTAAAACGATGTAAGGTAAAAATTGGTGGCCATCATTAGGATTCAATTTTCTGGCTTTAAACTTTACATTGTATTCGGCTATATTTCTACACAATGCATTTTTCAGCATTTCGTAACGATTGTCCATTTCGATACACAATGAGTTTAGTGTATTGATGACTTTCGTATTATCTGTAATTATGGCTTCAGCTTCATCTGGAAGTTTTGCCAAATAATGGCGTTCAATTTTATTAAATAGCGTCAGTTCTACTTTCTTCGGATCCACCAGAACAAACTTAACTTCAGCAGGATGCTTTTTGTAAAGTAATGACGTTAAAACCGCATTTAAACCCACCGATTTTCCTTGACCCGTAGCACCTGCCATCAGTAAATGGGGCATTTTTGCTAAATCGATTACAAACGTTTCGTTACTAATGGTTTTACCTATAGCTATAGGTAATTGCATTTCTGAATTTTGAAATTTCTTTGATGCAATCACAGATCGCATGGAAACTATCGTTGAATTTTTATTAGGCACCTCAATACCAATAGTCCCTTTACCAGGAATTGGCGCAATAATTCTAATCCCTAAAGCGGAAAGCGATAAGGCGATATCATCTTCTAAATTTTTAATTTTTGAAATACGGATACCAGCATCTGGAACAATTTCATAAAGTGTAACTGTTGGTCCAATAGTAGCTTTAATACTTGAAATCCCAATTTTGTAATTGTTTAGCGTATCAACGATTCTATTTTTGTTTTCTTCTAATTCCTCTTGATTAATGGTAATACCCTCGGTATCATATTTCTTTAATAGATCAAGTGGTGGGAATTGATATTTTGCCAATTCTAAAGTGGGGTCAAACTGACCGAAATCTTCAACCAATTTATTAGCTAGATTATCAGTTTCAGAAACCTCTTCTTTAACGGCTTCAACTTTAATTTCTAATTCTGGGTCTTCAATTTCTTCTGGTTCAGGAACTTTAACTTCTAGTGGTGAAGTGTCTAAAACTGTTTTAGGTGCTTTTTTTATAGGCGGTTTTACTTGGGGTTTATCATCTAATGGAATATCAAAAGCACTTTTAAAAGCTTCTGCTTCTTCTGAAAGATTATTGTCTAAAGGCACCATCTCTTTATTTAAACCTGAAAACTCATCTTTTATATCTTTTTTAGCAGATGTGAATAAACGTTTGAAACTCTCAAAAGTCACTTTAAATCGCATGGCGAGATAAGTGATCAATCCTAACAATAACAGAAGTATAGTTCCAAATTTCCCGATATAATCCTGAAAGAAACTATTAATTTCAAATCCAATTGTACCACCCAAAATATCGTTTTTAGCTCCAAAAAAGCCTAAAAGCACAGACAGCCAAATCATGATTAAAATACCCCAAAACCAATGCTTTCTCAGTTTCGCTTTATTGAGATCCATCAACACATAAACACCAGATAGAATTACCAGTCCAGATATGATAAAAGCAGGGATACCAAACCCTTCTTGAATAAAAAAGTTGCTTAACCAAGCACCAACTTTACTCAACCAATTTTGAGTTTGTGTGTCTCTTGAAACAAAATCAGAAAGTGTGCTCTGGTCTGCTTTGCCCGTAAAGAAAAATGAAACGAATGACACAAAAAGAACGACACCAAAAATGACCAAGAAACTACCAAAAACAAGTTTTTGCTGACTGGACAGCTTTAAACTAGGTTTTTTTAATTTTGGTTTAGTAGGTTTTTTAGTTTTGGTTCTCTTCGCCATTATGCGGATTTAATTTCTGCAAAAATACAAATAACTAACGTTTATTTTATGAGGATTAGTATTTAAAAAATCTTAGGAAAATATATTATAAAACCAATAATTGTTGCAAAAACAGCGGCAAAAAAAACAGCTCCTGCGGCAACATCTTTTATATAGCCTATTTTTACATGATATTCTGGGTGGATAAAGTTGGCAATTTCCTCAATGGCAGTATTTACACCTTCAATGCCCATAACAATTGCAATGGCAAGAATTTGTATCAGCCATTCGGTTTGGGAAATGTTATAGAAAAATCCAGCAGCAGTAACTATTAAAGCTATTGCCAACTGGATTTTTATACTTGATTCCTTAGAAATTAAAAGTAGTGCGCCTTTAAACGCATATTTTACACTTTTTAATCTATTTACCAGAAATGATTCTTTTTTAGGCATCCTGAAGTGCTTCTAAAGCAGCTTTGTAATTTGGTTCATCAACAGTTTCGCCAACTTGTTCTGTATATTTAACAGTACCGTTTTCATCTAAAACAACTACAGAACGGGAAAGTAATCCTTCTAAAGGGCCGTCAATAAAATTAACGCCATATGCTTTTCCAAAACTTCCATCTTTATAATCAGATAAACTAATCACATTTTCCAAGCCTTCAGCACCACAAAAACGGGCATGTGCAAAAGGTAAATCGTGAGAAATACAAAGTACTTTCGTGTTTTCTAACTCACTCGCTTCTCTGTTGAATTCTCTAACAGATTGTGCGCAAGTTCCTGTATCGACACTCGGAAAAATATTTAAAACCACTTTGCTACCTGCATAATTTGATAAGCTTTTTGTGCTTAAATCTGTTGCGGTCAATAAGAAATCTGGAGCTTTTGTTCCAACTTTTGGTAAATTTCCTGATGTGTTTATTGCGTTTCCTTTTAATGTAACTGTTGCCATTTTTTTATGTTTTAATTTGAAAATCTAAAATAAGAATATTTAGAACGTTACATAGCAATTATATGAAATCTTTAAGAAATAATTTTAGTGGATTTGAATTGAAATTAGTTAATGCTATTTGTAAAAACTATTATGTTTTTAAATAGTATAGTTTTTGACAATGGAAATATAATTTTTAAGAATATATTATATTTTTTTTAAGCGTTTAAATTGTTAATTTTAGACATACGATTTTGACTGATTAATAAATGTTTAACCATAAAAAAATATAATACATGGACACTAAGAATTCAAGCCAAGGAGATACAAGTAAATGCCCTTTTTTCAGTGGCACACTAAAACAGACTTCTGGAGGAGGTACTAAAAACAGAGATTGGTGGCCTAATGAACTAAAATTGAATATTTTGCGTCAGCATGCTACAAAATCTAACCCAATGGGTGAGGATTTTAACTATGCCGAAGCCTTCAACAGTATTGATTTTCCAACCTTAAAACAGGAGGTGATTGATTTACTGACGGATTCCCAAGATTGGTGGCCAGCAGATTATGGTCATTATGGTCCGCTCATGATTCGTATGGCGTGGCACAGTGCGGGTACGTATCGTGTTGGTGACGGCAGAGGTGGGTCAGGGTCTGGCTCACAGCGTTTTGCGCCGTTAAATAGTTGGCCGGATAACGGAAATTTAGATAAAGCACGTTTATTATTATGGCCTATTAAAAAGAAATATGGCAAGAAATTATCTTGGGCAGATTTAATGATTCTTGCAGGTAACTGCGCCATAGAATCTATGGGGCTTAAAACATTTGGTTTTGCAGGAGGGAGAGAAGACATATGGGAACCAGAACAGGATATTTATTGGGGGTCTGAAACAGAATGGATGGATAACGAAGCGCGCTATGATTCTGATGACGGTAAATTAGAAGGCGATTTAGGAGCGACACATATGGGATTGATTTATGTAAATCCTGAAGGGCCAAATGGTACGCCTAATCCTTTTGGTACTGCAGAACGTATGCGAGAAACTTTTGGACGAATGGCAATGAACGATGAAGAAACCGTTGCACTTACTGCTGGCGGACATACGTTTGGAAAAGCACATGGTGCTGCAGATCCAAATAAATATGTTGCAGCAGAACCTGCTGGAGCAACTATTGAAGAAATGAGTACCGGTTGGAAAAATAGCTTCGGAACAGGTGTTTTAGATGATGCTATTACGAGTGGTTTGGAAGGACCATGGACACCAAATCCAACACAATGGGATCATGATTATTTTGATGTACTGTTGAATTATGATTGGGAATTGACTAAAAGTCCTGCGGGCGCAAATCAATGGACACCAACGCAAGCGTCACAAGCGCGAATGGCGCCAAGAGCTGGAGATCCTTCAAAAAAGCAAGCGTTAATAATGACGGATGCTGATATGGCGTTAAAATTAGATCCAGACTATTTAAAAATATCAAAGCGTTTTTACGAAAATCCAAAAGAATTGGAAGATGCTTTTACAAGAGCCTGGTTTAAATTAACGCATCGTGATATGGGACCGATAGACCGTTATTTAGGCCCAGAAGTACCTCAAGAAGAATTGCTTTGGCAAGATCCAATTCCAACGGTAAATTATACGTTAAGTGAAGCAGATATTTCGGCTTTAAAGAAAATGATTTTAGCTTCGGGATTGTCTATTTCTCAATTGGTAACTACGGCTTGGGCTTCCGCTTCAACCTTTAGGGGCTCAGATAAGCGTGGTGGCGCTAATGGCGGACGTTTGCGTTTGGAACCTCAAAGAAGTTGGGAAGTTAATAATCCAACGCAGCTCAATAAAGTTTTAAATGTTTTAGAAGGTATTCAAAATGAATTTAGTGGCACTATTTCTATGGCAGATTTAATTGTTTTGGCTGGTACAGCAGGCGTTGAAGAAGCTGCTAAAAAGGCTGGGCACAATGTGAATGTTGAGTTTACGCAGGGTAGAGGTGATGCGTCCCAAGAACAAACAGATATAGAATCGTTCAGTTATTTAGAACCCATTGCCGATGGATTTAGAAATTACATCAAGTCCGATTCCAAAATAGCTGCCGAAGATTTATTGGTTGATAAAGCTGAATTACTAACACTTTCCATTCCAGAAATGACTGTTTTGGTTGGTGGCTTACGAGCAATGGGTGCAAATTATAATGGTTCCGATTACGGCATTTTTACAGATAAGGTTGGAAGCTTAACCAATGATTTCTTTACAAATATTCTGGATTTCACATATACATGGAAAGCGACTTCGAGTGATGATACCATTTTTGAAGGAAGCGATCGCAGAACTGGAGCCGTAAAATTTAAAGGTACACGAGCAGATCTGATTTTTGGCTCTAATGCCGAATTGCGTGCTGTTGCCGAAGTTTATGGTGCAGACGATGGACAAGAAAAATTTGTAAACGATTTTGTTGCAGCCTGGACAAAAGTGATGAATTTAGACCGTTTTGATTTGAAATAATTAGAGGGTTACTAATTTTAATTGGGGTAGATGTTTTGATACATGTATCCCAATTTTAGTTTTAGTTCTGTCATTCCGCACTTGATGCGGAATCCACCAAAGTTTAAATGGGAAAGCCCCTAATAAATTTAACCAAAACTGTCCTCGAATTAGTTGACTTTTACAAGTTCGAGTGTCTCGTATTTATTTCGGGATGTATCGAGAACCCATCAAATGACAAAAATTTTTAATTGAACAGAAAAAAATAATAAAATATATGAATGACGTAAATTTTTTCTTCGAAGCAATTCAGTCTGGTGAAAAAGACCGTGTTGAAATGCAATTGAAATTTCATCCAGAACTAGTAAACTCAAAAGATACTAGAGGATTTACACCTTTAATTTTTGCTTCTTATTTTGATAAAAAAGATATTGTTGAAACCTTATTAGAATTTGATGCACCTGTTGATGCTACAGATGGTTCTGGAAATACGGCACTTATAGGTGTTGCTTTTAAAGGAAATACGGATTTAGCCCGTCTATTAATTGAAAAAGGAGCAGACGTAAATGCAAAAAACAACCTTGGAATTACACCGCTTATTTTTGCCACTATGTATCAGCAAACTAAAATGGTGGAATTGTTGCTAACCCACAAAGCAGATAAAACCATTAAAGATAACGAAGGGAAGATTGCTTTAGATTATGCTACCGAAAAAGGGTTTGAGGATATTATTGAAGTGTTGAGGTGATGTTTTGTTTCTCTTTTTGTGATTTTGATAATAGCTCTAAAGTCTTGTTTTTTACCTACTAAAACGATGCAAAGTAAACGTCATTGCCGTAAGCAATAAAAAAGCACCTACTTGATGCGCCACGCCCAACCAAACTGGTACTTGCAGTAAAATAGTAAATACACCCAATAAGAATTGTACAGTTACTATTATTAACAAAGCGTTAATACCTTTAATTTGGTAGGACGTCAACATTAGTTTTCTGCATTTATACCATATTAAAATCACAATAAATACGACTACATAAGCCAGAGTTCTATGTACAAACTGCACACCGCTTTTGCCTTCTATAAAATTTTTATAAATCGGGGTTTGCTCTATATAAACCGTTTCGTGCATAAATTTGCCTTCGCTCATCATGGGCCAATGGTTATGAATCCAACCGGCATCTAAACCTGCTACAAAAGCGCCGTAAATAATTTGAAGTAAAAGCACACCCAATCCAAAACGGACTAAATTTCTAAAGTTTTTATCGATTTCTTTTTTATCAGGAAATATTAAATCTAAGGCCACCCAAAATGTATAGGCAAAGGTTATAAACGCCGTAGTCAAATGGGCTGCGAGACGGTAATGGCTCACGTCTGGTCTGTCCACCAAACCACTTTTCACCATATACCAACCTAAAAAACCTTGAAATCCACCTAAACAAAGTAACACGATTGCTTTTTTTATTGTGGACGTTGTAAGCTGTTTTTTTATTAAAAAATATAAAAATGGAATAAAAAACACCAAACCAATAAACCGACCTAAAACACGATGCAGCCATTCCCAGAAATAAATAGCCTTAAAATCCTGAAGTGTAAAATGAGTATTGAGCTTTTGGTATTCCGGGTATTGTTTGTAAAGATTAAAGGCTTCTTGCCATTCAACATCATTCATAGGAGGAATAGTGCCTGAAATCAATTTATAATTAGAAATTGATAAGCCTGAATGTGTTAACCGCGTGATGCCGCCAACCACCACCATGATAAAAATTAAAACACAGCCTGTTAAGAGCCAGTATATTACTGTTTTATTATCTTTTCTTTTGTTTGCCACGATACAAGAATTTTCTATTCTCCATTCTCCATTCCCTATTCCCTATCCTAACTACCTCTCTCATTTCATGCAAAAAAAAGTCGCGCAAAGCCGCGGAGGCGCAAAGAAGAAGGGCGTAAGGGTTGGTGCTGTAAGTACAATTAATAGTATTAATACTTTTTCTATTTTCTATCTTCTATCTTCTATCTTCTATCTTCTATTATCTGTTTCCTTTCTCCCGTCTAAACTCAATCCTAATTCCTTTCCTTTCTTCAACATTAATTCAAATGCTGCTTCATGTTCATTGGGGATGTCGCCTTCTAAGATAGCTTCCTTGATCGCTTCTTTTATAATACCAATTTCACGAGACGGTTTTAAATTGAAGGTTTTCATGATTTCTTCGCCAGAAACTGGGGGCTGAAAATTACGGACTTGATCTCTTTCTTCAACTTCAATGATTTTCTCTCTAACTATTTTAAAGTTATTATGATATTTATTAAACTTTTTAGGGTTCTTGGTTGTAATATCCGCTTCACAAAGTGTCATTAAATCATCTACATATTCGCCAGCGTCAAACACCAAACGTCTTACCGCAGAATCTGTTACCATATCTTGCGCCAAAACAATAGGTCGGGAGCTCATAAACACCATTTTCTGAACAAACTTCATCTTGTCATTTAAAGGCAATTTCAACCTTTTAAAAAGATGATACACCATTTTAGAGCCTTCAAATTCGTGCGCATGAAATGTCCACCCCACTTTTTTGCTGAATCTTTTTGTGGGCGCTTTTCCAATATCGTGGAGCAGGGCAGCCCAACGTAGCCAAAGGTTGTCTGTGTTTTGTGCAATATTGTCAACAACTTCTAAGGTATGGTAAAAATTATCCTTGTGTCGTTGTCCTTCAACTTCATCAATGCCTTTTAGCGCGGTTAACTCTGGCATAATAAATTCTAGAAGTCCTGTTTTTTCAAGCAACAAAAACCCAACAGATGGTGTTGTGCTTTCCAAAATTTTATGCAGTTCTACAACAATACGTTCGTTGGTAATTATCTTAATACGTTCTGCATTTCTGGTTATTGCATTTAAACTTTCATCTTCAATTGTAAAGTTTAACTGGGTTGCAAACCGAATGGCGCGCATCATTCTCAAAGGGTCATCGCTATACGTAATATCAGGATTTAAGGGCGTACGGATCATTTTATCTTCTAAATCTTGAATGCCATTAAATGGGTCTAGCAAGTCACCAAAAGAAGCTTCATTTAAACTCAATGCTAGTGCATTTATGGTAAAGTCCCGCCGGTTTTGGTCGTCTTTTAAACTCCCGTTTTCTACAATCGGATTTCTACTGTCTTCGGCATAAGATTCCTTTCTTGCGCCGACAAATTCAACTTCAATATCTTGATAGCGCAACATTGCTGTTCCGTAGGTTTTAAACACCTGAACTTTCGGTTTTGTTGGTAAGTTTTTTGCAACTTGTCGCGCCAATGCGATACCGCTACCAATGGCAACAACATCAATATCTTTGGCATCTCCTCGTTTTAGAAGAAAATCGCGCACAAAACCACCAATCACGTAACTGTCTAATTCTAATTGATGAGCAGATTTTGATATGACTTTAAATATTTCGTTTTGTAGAGCTTCTTTGTAATTCATATTAGTTTGCACGATCCCGATAGCTATCGGGACACGATTGTTTTATAGCTGTTTTTTTCTTCCTGCAAATTTACGACATACCAAAGACCTTTTAAAACGGCAGGCACTATTTCTTTAAACGTTTTTCGAGAGGGCTTTGTGAAAGAAAACTATTCGGCTATCTTTGTTACATACTTGCACAATTACGTTGAAGTGATTATGAGAATAACAATTTTATGAAAAAAATACAAGTTGGTTTTTTAGTGTCTTATGATTATGAAATGCTCAAAAATTCTATACCCTTAATCTATGAGGAAGCTGATACCATTTTTCTTGCAATTGATAAAAACAGAAAAACATGGAACGGTGCCCCAATAGCTATTTCGCCGGATTTCTACGAATGGATAGAAAACTTTGATACAAAAGGTAAAATCACCATTTACGAAGATGATTTTTATGTTCCAGAATTATCAACCATGGAATGTGAAGTTAGGGAGCGTAAAATGATGGCAGAAAAGATGGGTATTGGCAATTGGATCATTCAATTAGATGCCGATGAATATTTTATCAATTTTAAACGGTTTGTGGATTTCCTGAAAAGCAAAAACCACTATTTGGATCACCCAGAAAAGAATAAGGTGCTTATTCAGCCATTCCATGTTAATTTATATAAGAAAACAGAAAACGGTTATTTTTACGTTAATGAGGCTACAAAAACTGTGGTAGCAACCAATTATCCAGATTACAAAGTTGGGCGAAAAACCAAAGGAAAAGTCATTTATTTTAATGCGCTTATTTTACATGAATGTTTAGCTAGAGATAGAGAAAAATTAATTCAGAAATTGACGAACTGGGGTCATAATGAGGAAGTTGATTTGGACGGATTCATGAAAAAATGGGATAGCGTAAATGAGACTAATTATAAAGAGATGGAAAATTTCTTTTTTTTAGAACCGGAAAAATGGAAGTATTTAGATTTTATAGAAGGGAAAAATTCAACCGAATTATTTGAGAATTTTAGAGCAGAGAAGGAAAAGGGACTTTATAAATCTAATGTCTTCATATTCAAGAAAAATCTAGGTCAATTTTTTAAACACTTATTTAAATAAAATGAACCTTACATCCACTTTGATTATAGCAACATATAATTGGCCAGAAGCGTTGGATTTGGTGTTGATTAGTGTGAGAAATCAAAAAGTTTTTCCTTCGGAAGTTATTATTGCTGATGACGGTTCTAAAGAAGACACAAAGCAATTGGTAGAAAATTATCAAAAGGATTTCCCTGTACCATTACATCACGTTTGGCATGAAGATGTTGGCTTTACAAAATCCATCATTTTGAACAAAGCCATTGCTAAAGCTAGTGGTCATTATATCATTCAAGTTGATGGCGACTGTATTGTACATCCACAATTTGTAAAAGATCATTTGAAATTTGCTGCATCTAATGTTTACCTGTTTGGAAGTAGGGTAACCATTAAAAAGGAGTTTCTACCCATTTTATTTTCAACAAAAAAAGTAAATTTCTCGCCTTTTTCTAAAGGTATCAAAAAGCGTACTAGAGCATTGCATGTGCCTTTGTTTGGGAAACTATATGGCACAAGTGCAGAATTCTCAAAAAAGTATAGAGGTTGTAATACGTCTTTTTTTAAAAGTGATTTTATAGCTGTTAACGGTTATAACGAAGATTTTAAAGGCTGGGGAAGAGAAGATTCTGAACTGGCAATCAGATTCTTGAATTACGGTTTAAGTGCCAGACGATTACGTTATTTAGGAATTGTATATCATATATTTCATGTTGAAAAACCTAAAGACAGACTCGAAATTAATAATGATATTGAAGCCACAACCATAGCTAAAAAAGTGAAATTCTGTAAAAATGGCGTAGATAAATATTTGCTGAATTAAGTTAATGTTTCACCATTAATGACTCTTTCATATAGTGAAAGATAGTTTAACGCCATGGTTTTAGAGTTAAATTTTTCAACAGCATAATCTCTACAGGTTTTAGGACTAAAAGACATGTTTTTTGCAGCATTTATTAGGTCGTCAACATTTTCACTAACATAGCCAACATCCTCATTGATAAGTTCTGGTAAGCTACCATAAGTAGAACCGAAAACAGGACAACCGGCATACATGCTCTCTATAATTGCCAAACCAAAAGGCTCGTGCCATTTCACAGGAAAAATTAAACCTTTTGATGCGCTCATAATTTTCATTTTGGTATTGTTATCAACCATACCATGATATGTTATCAAAGGATGCGCTTTCCAATACCCGCCACGTTTTAAATTCTCATAATTCCATTTTTCGCCACCTAAAACCCTCAATTCTGTTTTTGTTTTTACGGCTATTTTTGCAGCATCGGTTAAGTTTTTAACTTTCCATGTGGCTTTGCCCAAAAAGTGAAAATAGTTTCTTTTTGTGTCAATTGAAAAAGGCTCAAATTCGTCCCAATCTAAACCATTATACACATAAGTGCTTCTATTATTGCGTGTTGCATGATTTTTAGAAATGCAAATTGTATTGTTTGGCATCTCAAATTCTGAAAAAATATTACCGTGTAATGTAAATACATTAGGAATATTTAGTGCGTCTAAATTTAAAACAGAATGTGAATGGATAACATCTATACCATCAGGAATTTGTGACTTTAAATCAATGGTGCTATCATAAAAAATAACATCAGCAAAATCGCAATAGGAGTCTTTTTTTACTAAAAATGTCACTTTATGTTTTAATTTGTAAAGCTCTTTGCCTAAGCTCCAAATCACACGTTCTGTACCTCCGTAGTTTATTACAGGGATTTTGTTATCAATTGCAATAATTAAGATGTGCATAAACTATGGGTATTTAAGATTCACAAATCTATCAATTTTAATTAATTCTATGCTATTTTTGAAGAAATTGAAATATGAAACCTAAAGAAATTTGGTTTAAAAGAGTTCATTAATTGTTTATGCGTAATTTGCAGCTTTTTAAAATATATTATTCTTTATAAAATTAATAGTTGACCTTAGATTCGTGAAATGTAAAAAAGTAATACATACAGATTTTAAATCGCATGATGATTTTTTAGATGACATCATTTATCATTTTGATGAAAAGGGAGAACCTTTTGGAAATCAGGATAGGAATTCCTTGAAACTGTTTGATTTTGAAGATTTTAAGTTGAATGTAAAATCATTTCGAGTACCAAACCTCGTCAATCAAATAGCCTATAGGTTTTTTAGAAAAAGTAAAGCACAACGCTCTTTTGAGTATGCCAATAAACTTACCGAATTAGGTGTGGGAACACCACAGCCCATTGCATATTACGGATTTACAACACCTTTTCTTTTTAAAAGCAGTTATTATATCAGCGAACAGCAACATTGTGATTTAACTTATCGGGAGTTGACAACCGATTTTGATATTCCCAACCACGAAGCTATTTTAAGGGCATTTACAAGATTTACGTTTAACCTGCATGAAAAAGGGATTCACTTTTTAGACCATTCTCCAGGAAATACGCTTATTGAACTTAATGATGGCGACTATAAATTCTACTTGGTAGATTTAAACCGAATGGAATTCAAACCTTTAGATTTTGAAACACGGATAAAGAATTTTGCACGATTGACCATTCATAAAAATATGGTTGAAATTATGAGTGACGAATATGCTAAATGCTCTGGGGAATCATTTGAAACCATTTTTAATTTGATGTGGCAAGAAACTGAAGCATTTCAAGAAAAATACCATCGCAAACGCAGATTGAAAAAGAAACTGAAGTTTTGGAAGAAAGCTTAAAAAGACAGGGAAAATGCAGATTATAAATTTTGTTTGTTAATCCCATTTTAGAGCTAAAATGGTATAAACCAAATTTTTAGTTTTCAGAAACCCCGAAGGGGTTGTATATGCATAGCCCAATCGTTTTTTTTATATGCGACCCCGTTGGGGTCGTATCTTTCTTGGCCCATCGATGTTATAACTATTTGAATCCTTCGGATTCATTAATGAGACCTATTCTTGTTATGACAACTCAAAATGTTTATGGTATGTTTACTCTACCTAATTAGATTTATCCTTTTGCAACTCCCAAAGCTTGGTATATTTCAAAAATGTAATATTGGCAGTTTGTGCACAAATTACAAATCCGTTAATGCCATCTAGAAACCCCAATCTTAAGAAATAGGCCTTGAAAAATGCCCAAGCAGGATTAAAGACTATTTTAATAAAAGACGCTGTTTTTCCTTTATCAAAATACGCTTTTGCGGCAATGGTCGAAAAATATTCGGTTTTGTTGTTAAATTCAGAATAGCTCTGATAGGTCCAATGTAAAATATCGCCCTTTAAATGTCCAACTTCAGCCTTTTTATCATTTAATATGACATTATCATGCGGATTGATGCCTGTCCATGCTGCTTTTCTTCTATCAAAAACCCGAAGCTTTTTATTAGGATACCAATCGGAATATTTTATCCATTGTCCGCAAAAATTATTAAACCTGTTGCAGAAATAGCCATCGTATTTCCAATTGGATTTTAACTTCAAAATAGCATCTTGCAATGCTTCGGAAAGTGCTTCATCGCCATCTAAAGATACTACGTGGTTGTAAGTTGCTTGCGTTAACGCAAAGTTTTTTTGTTCTATATATCCCAAAAATTTTTGCTCTATAAATATCACATTATACGAAGTGCAAATGGATTTTGTACTATCGGTTGAAAAAGAATCTACCACAACTATTTCATCAACAATATCTACAAGAGACTTTAAACATTTTTCAATATTTTTTTCCTCATTAAAAGTTATGATAACTCCTGATAGTTTAATCATGCTAAGATTCAATAATTTTGGTAAAAATAGTTATTTTTGAAGCAATGAAGACAATTGAAGTTTCAGTAATTATTAGCACCTATAATAACCCGGCGTGGTTAGAAAAAGTACTGTGCAGTTATAACTGCCAAACCTATAAAAATTTTGAGGTTGTTATTGCCGATGATGGTTCACGCAAGGAGACCAAAACCTTAATTGCAACCATGAAATCTAAGGTGGACTATCCCATCCAACATATTTGGCATGAAGACAATGGGTTTCAAAAAACAATCATTTTAAATAAGGCGACCGTTGCCAGCAAAGGCAGCTATTTGGTCTATACCGATGGCGATTGCATTGCCCGAAAAGATTTTTTGGAAGTTCATATGAATAGGAGAGAAGCGGGTTATTTTTTATCTGGAGGTTATTTTAAATTGCCAATGTCTATAAGTCAATTAATCACAAAAGAAGATATTGAAACCCAAAATTGCTTCAACATTAATTGGTTGAAAGAACATGGACTAAAATCTTCATTTAAAAATAATAAAATCACTTCAAAAGGTTTAAAAGAAAAACTGCTCAATAAATTCACACCAACAACAGCCACTTGGAACGGGCATAATGCTTCAGGTTATAAATCAGACATTATTGCAGTAAACGGTTATGATGAGCGGATGCAATACGGTGGCGAAGATAGAGAAATGGGCGAGCGTTTATTTAATGCTGGCATTGAAGCGAAACAGATTCGATATTCTGCTATTTGCCTGCATTTAGATCATAAACGAGGTTATGTGACACCAGAAATGATAGAGAAAAACAAAAAGATACGTGAGGTTACTAAAAAAGATAATGTTAAAAGAACACCTTACGGCATTATAAAATAGCTTTTAAGAAGGTTTTTAATTTCGGAATAATTAATTCAGGCGTAAATTCATGATAGTATTTAGAATGGTCCTGCTTGACCGATTTTAAATCTTTGTCTTCATAAAGTTCAGGTTTTACATCTTTTAAATGAATGGAATCGTTTTTATGTCCGTCATCGAACATATTCCAGGCTTCCTTTAAAATCCATGGGGAAAAAATGGCAAAGGTAGGTTTATCAATAGCTTTTGCCATATTAATAGCACCGCCTTCATTTCCTATTAATGCCGTGCAATGTTTTGTTATGGCGATAAATTCCCTGAGACTTTTTCCAAAAACGTTAAAATGTATCTGCTTTTTGGTTGCATCAGCACAGTATTCCATCAGTTGCTTTACATCTTCTTTTTGGCTAGGCATATAATTGAACAAAATGTAGCCTTTAGTTTGAGAGACAATAACATCAATCAATTGTGCCATATATTGTAATGGATATGTTTTTGTTGGGCCACTTCCTAAAACACTTATCATAAATAATGGTTCGGATCCATCAGTTTTGAAATTGGTAAGCAATTTTTTAGCAGTATCGATTTCTGCTGGTGTTAAATAAATTTTCGGTTTAATAGGAGAAAAATCAGTATTACAGATTGGTTTTAAAAGTTTTAATCTGTTTTCAATAGCTAAACCTGCATTTGTTTTTGGAGTTTTACTTTCTTTTAAGGTATGTGTGTAAATAAAAGAACTATACCATTTGTATTTTGAAATTTTTGTTTCAGCTCCAGAAAAAAAAGTAATTAGATTACTGGAGTAATTAGAATACACATCAACTACAACATCATATTTTTCCTCTCGGATGTGCTTTAAAAATGAATAAAACAACCTTTTGCTCTTTTCTATCTCTGGAGTAAAGAATTTAAATTCATCTATAAAAGGATGGTGTTCTACAACTGGGTAGGTGTGTGAATTAACCAAATAATGCAATTTCGCATCAGGATATTCAGCGCGTAATGCTTCAAACAGAATACTGCTTGTAAGCACATCGCCAATCATTTTTTGTTGTATTACTAAAATCTTCATAGACCATTCAAAGTACAAACAAAAAATTCCAAATTCCAATTTAAAATGATTGGAATTTGGAATTTAGGTATTGAAATTTTTAAACTTTGAGTTTACACCGCTACGCTATGTTCACGAAGTGCATCATTTAAGGAGGTCTTTTTATTGGTGCTTTCCTTACGTTTGCCGATAATCAACGCACAAGGTACATTATAACTTCCTGAAGGGAATTCTTTGGCATAACTTCCTGGGATTACCACAGAACGAGCAGGCACAATACCTTTGTATTGAATTGGTTCATCACCAGTAACATCGATTATCTTAGTGCTCATGGTCAATACCACACCAGCACCTAAAACAGCTTCAGTTTCTACTTTTACACCTTCAACCACGATACAACGTGAGCCTATAAATGCATTGTCTTCTATAATTACTGGGGCAGCTTGTAATGGCTCTAAAACACCACCAATACCAACACCACCAGATAGGTGTACATTTTTGCCAATTTGCGCACAACTACCAACCGTGGCCCAAGTATCCACCATAGTGCCTTCATCTACATAAGCACCAATATTTACATAACTTGGCATTAATATAGTACCAGCAGAAATATAAGCACCATGTCTCGCAACAGCATTTGGCACCACACGAATCCCTCTTTCTGCAAAATTTCGTTTTAATGGAATTTTGTCATGGTATTCAAAAATACCAGCTTCCAAAGTTTCCATTTTTTGAATTGGAAAATAAAGTACAACCGCTTTCTTTATCCATTCATTAACTTGCCATCCGCCTTCAATAGGTTGTGCCACACGTAATTCGCCCTTATCTAATAGGTCAACTACTTTTCTAATAGCCTCTTTTGTTTTGCTTTCCTTTAAATGATCCCGGTTATCCCAAGCACTTTCTATAATTTGTTGTAAATCTGTCATCAGTAATATTATTTTGGGCAAATATACTACCTAAAGCCTAAAAGTTGCCTGAATTTCATCTTTAAATATGTTGAAAAATTTTAGCGGTTTTCTGATGATTTTCTAAAATATAGAACCTCTTTTTTCCTTTGAAAAAATATTTTTTATAGATGAAATGCATTTTTTGTGTTATTCATCGGTAAAAATACGCACTTCCACTATTCATCGACCAATCTTTTCCGATTCTCTAGTAATCGAAAATTCCGTGTTGTATGACTAATTTTTTATAGATGAGCTTGCTTATGGATATATATTTGAACCGTTGAAACAAATGAAATACCCCAAATCATGAAAACTAATTTTTACATCTTATTTATCTTATTACTGTCTTTTTCAGCAGTAAGTGCTCAGAACGAAGTTAAGACTGATAGTATTGAAAAAACGATTACTGTTTCTAAAACATTGGAAAACACAATAATTATTGATTCTGTAAAAATTAAAGAAACTATTGCACGTAGTAGTAGTGATATTAGAATTTTCTTAAACAGAGAAAGAAAAGTTGAGAACATCAAATTAGTATTTCCTAAAATTCACAGAAGAAAATTATCTTAAACAAGAGTAGTATTCAAATTTAATAATAAGGTTAAACACGAAAGAGACTGTCTGAAAAGGCAGTCTTTTTTTTTTAGTGAAACCCAAAACCTAAAAGCGCAGCGCATTAGGTTTTGATGGTTGAACTAATCCCGCTATTGGGCGGGATCTGGAAACCCAAAACCTAAAAGCGCAGCGCATTAGGTTTTGATGGTTGAACTAATCCCGCTATTGGGCGGGATCTGGAAACCCAAAACCTAAAAGCGCAGCGCATTAGGTTTTGATGTTGGACTAAATTTCCAAAACCCAATAACTAAATTCCAAAAAATAAAAATCTATAGATTTTTAAAAAAATCCGTGAAAATCCGTGAAATTCGTGTCTTAATACTCTTAATCGGTTTTACATAACCCCATCATTAATCTCTCTATATTTATTTTGAAAGAAGTACTTTTGCACAAAAGAAGTTTATGCCCAGAATTTTAGCAATTGATTACGGAATGAAACGCACAGGAATAGCTGTAACCGATGAGTTGCAAATAATAGCTTCTGGACTTACTACTGTTAATACGAAAGAATTGATACCTTTTTTAAAAGAATATACCTCCAAAGAAAAGGTTGAGCTTTTTTTAGTGGGAGAACCAAAACAAATGGATAACACCGCTTCTGAAAGTGAAGTATTAATCATTCCTTTTTTAAAACTGCTTGATAAAACATTTCCGAATATCCCCGTTACCAGAGTAGATGAACGTTTTACTTCCAAAATGGCATTTCAAACCATGATTGATAGCGGGCTAAAAAAGAAACAACGCCAAAACAAAGCCCTGGTTGATGAAATTAGCGCCACATTAATACTTCAAAGTTATTTGTACTCTAAATAGATTTTTCAAATAATAGCCTAAATTTAAAGAAGAAGTATCGTATTTTTGCAAAAACCACATTACCCTAACAATGATATTACCAATCGTAGCTTATGGAGATCCTGTTTTAAAAAAGATAGGGGAAAACATAACAAAAGACTATCCAAAACTAGAAGCACTTCTTGAAAACATGTTTGAGACCATGTATAACGCCATGGGCGTAGGTTTAGCAGCACCACAGATTGGATTGCCCATACGTTTATTTTTGGTAGATACGTCTCCTTTTTCCGAGGATGAAGAGTTTTCAGAAGAAGAAAGAAAAGCACTTAAAGATTTTAAACGTGTATTTATAAATGCTAAAATTACAGATGAAGAAGGCGATGAGTGGGCATTTAATGAGGGGTGTTTGAGTATTCCAGATGTTCGTGAAGATGTTTTTAGACAGCCAAAAATTACTATTGAATATGTTGATGAAAATTTCAAGAAGCATACAGAAACCTTTGATGGTTTAATTGCACGGGTTATCCAACACGAATATGACCATATTGAAGGTATTCTATTTACAGATAAATTGTCAACTTTAAAAAAGAGATTAATTAAAGGGAAGCTCTCAAATATTTCAAAAGGTAAGATTAGCGTAGATTACAGAATGCGTTTTCCAAATCAAAAAAAGAAGCGATAATTTTTGCATTGCTTTTTAAATATGTGATATTTGCCACTTTCAAAAAATAATAACTTTATATGGGCTTAGAAAAAGTTTTAGCTATTGCAGGAAAACCAGGACTTTACAAATTAGTAACTCAAACTCGTGGGGGTTTTGTTGCAGAATCTTTGATTGACGGTAAAAGATTATCTGTAAGTCTGCAAAATAATGTGAGTGTTTTAAGCGAAATAGCTATCTATACTTTAACAGAAGAGGTGCCATTACATAAGGTCTTAAGTAAAATTAAGGACAAGGAAAGCGGTAAGCCTTCTAGCGTTGGCCATAAAGAAAGTAAAGATAAACTTGAAGAGTATTTCTTTGATGTGTTGCCAGATTATGATGAAGATAGGGTATATGCGAGTGATATTAAAAAGATTATACAATGGTATAATTTGCTTCAAAAACATGATATGTTAAATTTACTTGAAGAAGAAGAAACATCGAGTGATGAAGAAGAATAAAAATGAAGCCTCCAAATTGGAGGTTTTTTTTTTGACTTTTATTGTAAGTTTTTGTACTGCTTCTCGACATTACTTTAATAAAAATATACAAGATGAAGTCCCTTTGGTTTTTTGAAGATGTCAACCTTTTTAGAAAGCTTTGTCCGCATAAATTCAAAGCCTACAAGTCCAATCATGATTTTGATGCTTATAAGAAGCAAGACTATATTTATTTTGAAGAAGATTCTGCAAATAAAGTCTATTTAATAGAAAAAGGCAAAGTAAAATTGGGTTACTACAACGAAGATGGACAAGAAATAGTTAAGGCTATTTTAACTCGTGGTGAATTGTTTGGGGAAACTGCAATATTAGGTGAGTCAAAACGTGAAGAATTTGCCCAATCTGTTGAAAACACGACAAGTATTTGCCCAATTAGTGTTGAAACAATGCATAACTTAATGCGGGATAATCAAACCTTTAGTTTTAAAATCTATAAGTTTTTGGGGCTGAGATTGAAAAAATTAGAACGCAGACTTCAGCTGTTATTATTCAAGGACACAAAAACAAGGTTGCTAGAATTTTTACATGAGCTTTGTACAGATTATGGGTACGACTGTGAGAAAACGGGAGATAAAATAATTTGCCACCCATATACTCAAAAAGATATTGCTTGCTTAATTGGTACTTCTAGACCAACGTTAAACATTCTTTTAAATGAATTAAAAGAAGAAAACGTTATTGAATTTTCAAGAAAAAAAATAAGAATTTATAAAACATCTGCTTAATGTTAGCTGGCTAACATTTCATGAATTTAATATCATATAATTTTGAGTTAAATAACAAAAAAAATTAAAATGATGATTAAAAAAATGTTTTTAGCCTTAGTGGCAATAGGTTTCTTCACTACTTCTTGTAGTAATGATGACGATGGAGGTTCAACAAATTCAAACTTAACGTTAATCTTACAAGGTTTAGAAGCTTTAGGTAATGATTATGTGTATGAAGGTTGGATTATTGTAGATGGTGCGCCAGTTTCAACAGGTGTCTTTACAAATGTAGCTTCTGCTCAAACTTTCTCTGTTAATTCTGAACAACTTAATAAAGCAACACGGTTTGTTTTATCTATTGAGCCTACCAATGATCCTGACCCTGCTCCTGCCGATACAAAAGTTTTAGTAGGGGATTTCTCTGGTAATTCAGCGACTTTAAATTCATCTATTGTTGGAGATTTTAGCAATGCTTCTGGAGCATTCTTTTTAAGAACTCCTACAGATGAAACTGGTACAAACAATGGAAATGACCAATATGGTGTTTGGTTTGGTACTCCAGGAGCACCACCAACCCCTAATTTTGTTTTACCAACATTACCTGCAGGTTGGGCATATGAGGGTTGGGTAGTTGGAGACTCAGGGCCATTAACAACAGGTACATTTAATGTGTTTAATGCAGTTGATGGTTTTGATGATTTTAGCGAAACTTCACAACCAGGGCCTCCGGTACCTGGAGAGGATTTCTTTAGAAATGCTCCAGCTGGAGAAACATTTCCTTTAGATGTTAGAGGTAGGACAGTCGTAATTTCGGTTGAGCCAGTTCCAGATAATTCCCCTGCACCTTTCTCAATGAAACCTTTATTGGGAACTGCTGGTCAGGCAACTGCTCCTGCAACCCATGATTTTGGGTTAAACCTTGCCTCATTACCTTCTGGTACTGTTTCAAGATAGTTGATCTTTAAATATTTAAGTGAAAAAAGCATGATTTCAAAATTTTGAAATCATGCTTTTTTTGATAAGAGTTCTACAATTCAATTAATACATCTCTTTAATTTTGCTAAGTTTAGATTTCCAAAGTTTCAATTCTTCTTTGTGCTTATCAATATTAGCGTTTACCTCTTTCATCAAAGGATTGTCGTCATCAACATTAGTAAAAAACTGTAAGTTGTTTTCCAATTGATTGATTTGACCTTTAACTTCATCTATTTTTTTACGAATAAAAAAGCGTTCATTGTCCAAGCTTCTATTATTATCTTCATTTGCATTTAAAGTTTCGATCTTAGTTTCAAATTTTATCATTTCAGCCTCACGCTTGTCAATCTTCAACTTAGAAAATAATTCATCTACAACTTTATTAAACTTACCTTCAATGTAGCGTTTATCGTTTGGAACTCTTCCAAGATTTTTCCAAGTATTTGCATGCTCTTTAATAAGCGCTAAATCTTTGTCCTTGTCTTTTGATAATTTAAGGTTTTTTAGTGTTTCTAAAAGCTCTTGTTTTTTGTTAAAGGCTTCTATAAATTCTTTGTTAGCTTCATTCCGCTTAGCATTGATTCTATCAAAATAATAATTACAGGCAGCTTTAAATTGTTTCCAAATTTTATCGCTATCCCTTCTCGGAA
Organism: Algibacter sp. 2305UL17-15; assembly: GCF_040720935.1. NCBI lineage: Bacteria > Pseudomonadati > Bacteroidota > Flavobacteriia > Flavobacteriales > Flavobacteriaceae > Algibacter > Algibacter sp. 2305UL17-15. The sequence continues at coordinate 55,839 of NZ_JBFDAE010000016.1, read as the reverse complement.
CGTGCCCAATCTTTTTCCAATCGCTTTGAATTTTTTTCATCAAAGGTGTAGTAACCTCAAAATCTTCGCTATCCTTATTATCTTCAGCAATTTGAACTAACTCTCTCTTTTTTTGAAGGTTTTGATATTGTTCCTTTTTTAAATCTTTATAAAATGCATTTTTGCGTCTGTTAAAATTTCTAACGGCTTCCTTGAATTTTGCCCAAGTGGCTTCATTCATCTTAATTGGCACTTTTCCCGCGTTAAAAAAATCGTTGCGTAAGGCTTCAATTTCTTTTATTTTCTTTTGCCATGCAGCGTGAGAGTTGCTAGGTTCAGCAGCTATGGTTTCAATAGCAGCAATTATTTCTTGTTTTTTCTCAAGATTTTTTTCGTAAACCTTATCAATCTCTTTATAATAGAGTTGTTTTTTATCGTTGATAATTTTAGTGGCAGCTTTAAAGCGTTCCCAAATTTCCTCCCGATGTTCTTTTCCAACGGGTCCTAGTTCTTCTTTCCACAATTTGTGCAACTCTTGCAATTCCCTGAAGGCACGCATTGTATCGTCATCTTTTGCTAATTCTTCCGCGCGCTCTATAATCAATAGCTTTTTTTCTAGATTATGTTTAAAATCTAAATCGCGTAAATCTCTATTGAGGTGCAGAAAATCGTAAAAAATTTCTACATGGTGGTGGTAACTGTTCCATGCGTTATTGTATTTATCTCTTGGTATTGGCCCAGTATTGCGCCAACGCTCTTGCAGTTCCTTAAAATGTTTATAGGTAGTATTGATATTTTCTTCAACATTTATCAAACCTTTTAGCTCCTCTATAATTTCAAGCTTTTGTTGAAGATTTTGTTTAAGGTTTTGCTCTATGTTTTTATAGTGGTTATTAAGTTTGCTTCTGAAATCTCTGTAGGCATTTTTAAAACGTTTTTGAACAGGTGTGGCGTAGTAGAAATCAATTTCATTACCGCCATCGGCAATAAAATCAGCCTTTTTTTCATCTAATAAAGCATTGAATTTTGAGTTGAATTCATTTTTTATAGCATCAACATGACTTCTGATGGCTTGAACTTTTTCTTTTTGAACCAATTTTTCGAGTTCTATAGCTAAGGCCTCCAAAGACATTTTTTCATATTCCTTAGTCTCTATTTTATGACGGTCTTTGTTGCCTTCATCTTCTGCATCTTCAGCATTAGATTCGTCTATTTCATTGATGGCATCGTCATCATCAGTAGATTTCTTCTCAACTTCATTTTCTTCCGAGATTTCTTCAGTAACAGTTTCCTCTGTTGTTTCGGTTATTCCTGAATCATCTTGATGTTCTAAATCTTTTGTGTGTTGAGTGGTTTCAGTTTCTGAAATCTCAATTTTTTTTTCTTCTCCGTCTGCGTTTTGCAGGTTATCTAGCTCTGACATTTTAACAAATGTTTTGGGTTCGTAATCTTTATTTCTTAAAGATACTAACAACTAGAGTAATTACAAAAAAGGAACGGGGTTTTAACGGCTAAAGTTTTTAGTTCATGATATTCCAAATGGACCACGCTTTTTCTGCTTGCAGTTTTAGCATATTTAGACCATTAATTATAACAGCACCATTTTGTTTGCCTTGACTTAGGAATTTTGTTTCTTCAGGATTGTAAATTAAATCGAAAAGAATGTGCTTATTGGTGATGCCCTGATATGGAATATCCGGACATTCATGAACATTTGGAAATGTTCCAAGTGGTGTGCAGTTTATGATGATTTGATGTTTAGAAATAATTTTTTCATTAAGGTCAGCGTAGGTGTATTTCACGTGTTTTGAAGCTCTTCTTGAAACATAATGACACTTTATATTCTTTTGTTTTAAGGTGTAAAGTACCGCTTTACTCGCGCCTCCTGTTCCTAAAATCAATGCTGTTTTATGATGTTTTTTCAAGAAGGGTTCTAATGTTTTTTTAAACCCATAACAGTCTGTGTTATAGCCAACTAATTTGCCTTTTTTAGTAATTTTTATGGTGTTAACCGCTCCGATTTCCTTTGCTTTTTTATTCAGTTTATCCAAATAAGGAATCACGGCTTCTTTATAGGGTATGGTAACGTTTAATCCTTTTAAGCCCTCTGTGTTTTTTATAATTTCGGGGAATGATGAAATATCTTGAATATCGAAATTATCGTAATTGACGGAGTCAATGTCTTCCTTTTTAAATTTATTTCTAAAATATTCTCTTGAAAAAGAGTATGAAATATTTTTACCTAAAAGTCCTAATTTATACATGTTTTCTTTGCTTGTTACCATAAATTTCGAGTCCCACAACTATTGCAAAACCTAATATAATAAAACCTATGGCGTAATATGTTTCAGAATGTAATTTTGGAATAAATCTATGATAGTTCTCTATTATTTTTTCTCCCCTTGAATCCAACAGAAAATCACCATTTTCCATGAGTTTGTAAATTGTTTCTTTCCATGGCCATACCACTCCTAGTGAGCCTACTATAAACCCGATTATGGCCGCAGTTGTGATACTTTTGTAATGTTTTAAAATATAACTGAGCACATGCGAGAACGTCACTAAACCAGTTACGGAACCCAATGTAAAAACAGAAAGTACCTTTAACATTCTAATGCGCGCTTGATTTTCGATAAAACTAAAGTCTCCACGAATTATTTCAGAAAAAGTATCAAATAGGGCATTGACCGAATCCACTAAGAGCAGTACATAATTCCCGAGTATAATAAGTATGAAAGAACCGGAAAAACCTGGTAATGTCATCCCTGATACACTTATAATGCCACAAAAGAACACAAAAAATAGGTTGTCATTTTCTTTTGCAGGATTCAAGAAACTGATGCTTAAACCTAAAATAATTCCTAATGTTAATGAGATATAAGTTTTGTTGTTCCAATCCTCAAAATCTTTATTGATGTAATAAATGGAACCGATAATCATGCCAAAGAAAACACTCCAAACGTACAGCTCATAGTGCAGAATAAGATAATCCAATATCTTTGAAACACTAAAATAACTCACAACCATTCCCAGAAAAAGAAGTCCGAGAAAACGCCCATTTATATAATTGAAAAAACTTTTATACCTCCCGTTTATTAAAAGCTTAAACGCTTTACCATTTACCTTTTTAAGCGAATAAATAAATTCCTCGTAAAACCCGGCTACAAAGGCAACCACACCTCCAGATACACCAGGCACTTTATTAGCGGCACCCATACCTAGTCCTTTTAAAACTAGAAAGATTTTATCTTTAAAGGTTCTGGTGCTTTCCATTATTGTTTTTTACTGCCTAGTTTTTCAAGAATAAAAATAGTTAAAAATCCTAGAATCATTAAAACTAGTGCAAAAACAACTTGGTGTTCTCCTTCGAAGTTGAAGGGAGACACGCTTTCTTGCAATAAGGGGGATTCAATGCCTTTAGAATCTGTGTGCCAAGACAAGGTTTTTTTCCAGGGCCAAACCTTATTTAGAGACCCAAAAATAAAACCTGTTAATAATGCTAAAGTGGTATTATGGTAATTTTTGAATAACCATTTTAAAACATGGCTAAAGCTTAACAAGCCAAAAATTGCACCTAGGGTAAAAACTATAATTTTTTTTACATCTATATCATGAAGGGCATTGCTCAATGTTTTATAAGCTCCAAGAATTATAAGTATGAAAGAGCCAGAAATACCAGGTAATATCATTGCACAAATGGCAATGGCACCTGCAATAAATAAGAAGTAATTATTGGTGTTATTTTCTAAGGATGGTAATGTAGAAATATAATAGGCCATAACTGTTCCTAGAACTAAAGCTACGATCGTTCCAAGATGCCATTTCGTAATTTGTTTCCCTACAAAATAGATACTGGCAATTATAAGACCAAAGAAAAAAGACCATATAAGCACGGGATAAAATTCTAAAAGGTATTTTGCGATTCTCATAAAAGAGACAAAACTCACAACAATTCCACCTAATAAAGCAACGATAAAATTCCCATTTAGTTTTTCCCAAAAGGGTTTAATGCCTTGTTGGAACAATACTTTAAACAGTGCTAAATTTACGTTGCTAATGGTTGAAATTAGTTCTTCGTATATACCAGAAATAAAAGCTATAGTTCCTCCAGATACGCCTGGAACGGCATCGGCGGCACCCATTGCCATACCTTTTAAGGAAACCATTAAATAGTCAGTTAATTTTCTTTGCATGTATTGATTTTTAAGAAAACCAAAGGTATGCAATTTGAGTTGAATTAGGATGTAGTTTTTAGTAGGGTTTTTACCTGGTCGCTATTTGCAAAATCAGGAAAAAGCTCATCGATTATAAAACTATAATCACGGTTGTTTCGCAGTCCGTTTTTAAGATAAAAAAGCCCTTTTGTATTTTGATTTAATGTGAAATTCAAACCTGCCAAACGGTATTCAATTTCAGCATTTTCTGGGAAGAATTCCAAAGCTTGTTCAAAGTTGAATAGTGCTGCTTCTGGTTCACCAAGTTTTAGCAATAAATCGCCTCTAGCAATCCAAGTATCAATTTCGAAATTGCCTAACTCTAACGTTTTTTTATAGCCACGCTCTGCTTCTTCAAAGTGATTTAAACGTTGGTTGATTTGTGAATACAATTTCCAATAGTGAACATTTTCAGAATCGATATTAATGGCCTTATTGATATAATATAAAGCTTTTTGGTAGTTTTTCTCTTTTTTGTAAAACCTTGTAATGGCAATCCAGCCCTTATCTAGTTGTGGGTCTTCTTCAACTGTTTTGTAGTAATACTGAACCGCAACATCTAAATTGCCTAATTTTTCATAGCAATGTCCAATTCTTAATAACGCAAATGCAGTAGGGTCATCCAATCTTAATGTAAGATTGTAACTTTCAATAGCTTGCAGGTATTCCCCAAGTTTTTCTAAAACCTTCCCGCGTTCTAAATAGGCACCTACAAATGTATCATCTGAAATGATTGCAAAATCAAAAGCCGCAAGTGCTTTTTTGTATAGTTCTAAAGTAACATACTGTTTTCCTAATTGATGCCATGCAACTTCGCAATATGGGTTTTTATCTAAAAAAGTATTTAGATAGTCTGTGGCAGCTTGGTTTTGTTCCAGATAATCAAAACAATATATCACATTATAAAGTGCCGAGTAATCGTCAATGTCTTCTTCAAGACATTTCTTAAAATATGTTTTTGCATTTTCAAATTCATCTATAAACAAGTATTCCATTCCGATTAAGGAGTAGATATCTACAAGGTCATCGGTTAAATCTAAAGTATGTTTTAAAACTTCAATCGCCTTTATATGGTTATCTTTTTTAGATAAAATATTAGCTTTTTGAATAAAAATTTCTTCGTTATGAGGTTCGATTAAATATAGATCGTTCAAAAGCTTGTCTGCTTCATCTAAATTATTTTCAAATACGTGAATTTCAACTTTAAATAATCTTAAATTAATGGAGGTAGGATGTTGTGCCAAACCAAGTTTTATCGCTTTTTTTGCTAAAGCTATTTTTCCTTGGTTAAGATAATGATGAATGATGTTCTCAAATTCTTCGGAATCAAAAAACAAAACGTGATTTGTTTTTAACATCGATTCAAACTTAGTAAGAGGTAAATTGTTGTTGTCGCTTTGACTAAACTCCATAAACAAGTTGTAACTATTTTACAGCAATAAAAGTAATGTTATAGGTTAATTGATGATATGCAATATTGCAAATGTTTTTAACAAAGTAATGAACATAGGTGTTGTGAATGAGTCCTAATTGCTGTTTTTCAATGTGTTGAGATGGATTTAAGCTTTATGCATTTCATCGAGAACAGAGAGAATAATATTACATCCTTCGGCTATCTCTTTGTTAGAAATGGTTAGGGGCGGTGTAATTCTAACGGCTTTTGGTTCAAATAACAACCAAAATAAGATGAGACCTCGGTTTTTACTTTCCAGTATTAAAGCGTTGGCGATTTCGGCAGATGGTAAAATTAAGGCAAGCATTAAACCTTTTCCTCTAATTTCATTGATTAATTTATGCTTTAATAATTTTCTAATGAGTTGTTCTTTTTTTAAACTTTGCGCCATTACATCACTTTCAATAACTTCAGATAAAGTTGCAAGGGCAGAAGCTGCAATAAGTGGGTGACCGCCAAAGGTGGTAATATGTCCCAGTTTTGGGTTGTCTTGTAATAGATCCATCAATTCTCCCGAAGCAGTAAAAGCACCAATTGGCATTCCGCCGCCTAATCCTTTTCCTGAAACTAAGATATCTGGGATACAATTATAATTTTCAAAACCAAAGAGTTTGCCTGTTCTTCCAATTCCTGATTGAATTTCATCTAAAATTAATAAAGCACCAACTTCTGAACAACGTTCGCGGACTTTCTTTAAGTAATTATTTTTAGGTTCAATAAAGCCAGCGCCACCTTGAATGGTTTCTAAAATAACACATGCCGTTTTATTGGTGATAGCTTCTAAATCATTTTCATTATTAAACGCAATAAATCTAATATTTGGTAATAATGGCCTAAAGGCTTGCTTGCGCTCTTCGAAGCCCATGACGCTCATGGCGCCCATGGTGTTGCCGTGATAGGCATTTTTTGCAGCAATAATCTCATGGCGTCCAGTAGCGCGTTTAGCCAATTTTAATGCGCCTTCAACGGCTTCTGTGCCAGAATTGGTTAAGTATGTTTTTTCTAAATGCTTAGGTAAATTTTTTGCTAAAAGTTTTGTGAGCTCAACCGCGGGTTTTTGAATATATTCACCATACACCATGACGTGCAAATATTTATCCAGTTGGTTTTTAATGGCTTCGTTTATTTTAGGATGATGATGTCCTAATGTACAAGCTGAAACACCTGCGACAAAATCCAAATACTGTTTATTATTTGTGTCATAAATATAACAGCCATCAGCATGGGATATTTCAAGTGCTAGAGGGGTAGGAGTGGTTTGCGCTTGGTATTTTAGGAAGTCTGGTTTCATATATTAACGCAAATCATTTCTCAAATTAATCCTCAAACAACTCAGGATTCCATATTTCAACACTATTAGTAGATTTGAATCTACTTATGATAACTCTAATTTTATTCCCATCATTGTCTTTTTTACACTTAACAGAATGTTTTACCCATTTTTCTGAAAGTTCCAAAACTTTAACTTTGTACTTTGTAAGGTCACCACCATGTTCTTCAAGACCAATCAAAATTGAACCCTTGCCCTTTAGCCAAAGTGTTAAAGTGAAATTCCCAGTTAGGTTAGGGACATGTTGATACATATAACCACTTTTAGGTCCAGACCCTACTAATTTATTGGTCATAGAGGTGTTAATTGGAGATATGGCTTTACTGGGTTTAACCAATACTCTCACTTTTTCCCAGTCTTTAGATTGAAAATTATTATTAGATTTCAGTAAATTTTTAGAAGTACCGAGATCAATTTCATTTTTAACTTCTAATATCTTATTTGCTTTAGGCTTTTTTCCTATAAATTTAATCCGCTCTGAAATTTGGTCATCAAAAAAATCTTCTTGTGGCACATAATCCTCCAGTCCTTGAATTACTGGTAATTCTAATGGCGGATCATCTTTAAATAAATCCTCAACACTATTGGGGCGCTCATCTTCTCGCCAATCAAATCCTTTTAGAATTCTTTCGTTTTTTGGGAATTTGGATTCTGGATAAATATCGCCGTCTATTTGGTTTATTTTTCTAACTTCTTGAATCGCGTTATCTTCAATGAAAATAGTAATTAATCCCGATTTCGACTTATCAATACCTACCAATTCATTGTCTTCATTTCTGAAGTAATAAATGGACTGCGCATTTTTAATGATATCGACCTGATTTAATTCATTTTTATCATTAAACAAGCCAATTAATCGTTTACCGTTTATTTGGTTGTAGCCATCGCCAAGCGTGTCCTTACTTATTAAAAACGCATGATTAAATACGATAAGTGAGTCTAGTTTGTCTTTTTCGGTATCTGATTGTAAATGAATGGTGTCACCTGTCATTTGATTGGCCAAATTCCATAAGATAGGTTTCCGGGCTGTTGTGAATGCACCACTAGAACTGGCATCATTGATGTTGATAAGTTGCGTTAAGCCGCTTTCGTGATCCATGTGAATTGAATCAGATTTAGCACTAATATCAGATTTGTAAAGTTTTACATTCCTAAAAATTCGTGTAATCCTTTTTTCTGGTTTACCTGTTACCATTAGGGTATCTCCGTGAATGTAGATGGAATCTTTTTCTTGAACAGTTATGGCATAAGCACGTTTGGTTATAAAAATGGAATCTTTGGCTTTAAAAACTTCGGCATAATGGCCTTTTACAACACTATTGTTTAAAGTATCGGTTATTTTAATATTATTTGTTGCTGATGAAAAGTTTCTATTTTGATCAAAAAATAAACTGTCGCCAACTATTTCTTTGTCATCATAATCAATTTTGGCATTTTTCATGGCGTAACCAGTTTTTGCCTTAGTGTCATAAAAGCCCTTTTCACAGTAGGTAACACTTTCTTCAGTAGTTATTGTAGAAGGGCCAAATAAATAGGCATAACCTGTGTCGGAATAAAAATCGAAATAATCTGTTAAAACTTTAGCTTCTGGATTAGTGAGCACAACGTCTTCAACAAACTGATATTTTTTATCGTTCATATAATAGCGTCCTATTTTACTTGTAATAGTACCAGATGAGTCTTTAACAACTGTACCCATATTACGGTAAAAAGCCTGTTGTCTTTCCCTATCAAAATATAGCGTGTCTGTAGAAATTGTGGAACCAGGATCTGTTAAAACCACATCGCCACTTGCAAAAGCCAATTGTGTAATACCACTATATTCAACGTATTTTGAAGTCATATTAATAGTATCACCCTGTATCATTTTCACATTTCCGTAAGCCTCAATAAAGTTTTCTTTACCGTAATAATAAGCTTTGTCGCACCACATGTTTGTACCCTCATGAAAAATGTGTACTTGCTGAGAATCATCTCGGGTCAATATTTTTGCACCAGGATACGCTTCTTCATCAAAATTTAGGAAACCAGAATATTTAATTTCAATCATTTGTTGCCCCATTAAATTTGAGGTGCCAAATGCAAGAATAAATACTAAACTGTATAGGAGATTAAGTGTTTTCAAATCTGAAAATGTTTATCGCAAAAATAACGATTAATATGATGTATAAGTATAAATGAGTAGAACAAAAAAACGCTTCACCTGAAGTTGCAGCACAAGCGTTTTTAATATTTATTAGAAGTTTACTTCAAGTCTTTTTTAATTTATTTTCTTAAGGCAACCATTTCCGAACACTAATTTTGTCTGAATTTGGAAAGTCTTGAGGCACTTTTTGCGTTACATTACCTGTAGCTGCCCATTCTGAACCGCGTTGAAAAGTAGTTATAAAACCAACACATTCCATGGAATAGTCCATGTGTCCCAACGTTGTATGAAACACGCGACCTTTTTTGTAATTAATGGTCATTAACATTGGCTCGTGTCTTCCTGTGCGGTTTTTATCGTTTTTTTTATCTGAATATGCTGTCGCAAGAATGGTCATATTTTCAGCAGGACCTCTTAGTTTTTCATACAATTCATCTTTTGCGTGCAGCCATTCCTTAGGTAAGCCTTTCATAATTGGGTGTTCGGGAACTCGTGTGGTTAAAATAAATTCAGACTGTTTTCCGTGTTGTCCACAATTACCTTTTGATGGGTCACGTTCAACTTCATTTTGATCGTTATAAAACACATAAGGCCCAGTTATTTCGTTTCTACCGCCCCAGCCACCTAGACCGATCATTTTATTAAATTCATCCCAGTCTCCCCAAGCGTTATCTGCTGCGTGAATTACAACTAATCCGCCACCATTGGCCATGTAATTTTCAAAACTAGCTTTGGTTTCATCTGGTAAATCAGAGGCTTTCCAACCTAAGTTGGAAACCACCAAATCATAGTTGCTAAAATCTGGTTTAAAATTTGGGTCGTATTTTGGCTCTTTAACTGGAGTTGTTTTAATAGGTGGTGTTAACGGAAATTTTTCAATAAGTTTTTCTCCTTTCCAAGTATATGCTTTCCTGGTAATGTCAACTTTAAAAAGCCCAGTTTCTTCTAAATAATCTTGAAGCATTACTGTGGTTTTTGGCCAAATGGCATGATTGTTTTCACCGTCCATTATCAGCACCCTGAGTTGTGTTTTAGTGACTTTGCTTGTAGAATTTGTTTGAGATTTGCAACTGTTTATTAAAACAGTCCAACCTATTAAAAGTGCTATTTTTAGTTTCATATGAATTTCTCCTATTCAGTTTTTAATGTCCAGTTTATAGCACAGGATGTATCAGCGGTTGGAAAGTTTTCAGGAATAGATTGTGTAACGTTTCCAGTAGCTGCCCATTCTGCACCACGCTGAAATGTCGTTATAAAACCAATACATTCCATAGAATAATCCATATGTCCTAAGGCTGAATGAAACACACGACCTTTTCCGTACTCAACAGCAATCAACATTGGTTCATGTCTTCCAGTTCCTTTTACGTCTTTTTTCCATGGTGGCGCATTGCCTTCAATGTCAGAGTAGGCTGTGGCTAGAATTGTCATGTTTTCTCCTGGACCTCTCATGCGGTCGTAAAGTTCATCTTTTGTATGAAGCCATAGCTTTGGTAAACCTTTCATAATAGGATGTTCTGAAGCTCTAGTTTGAATTTGAAATTCGTATTGTTTGCCATGGGAAGCACAAATACCTTCTGAAGGATCTCGCTCAATTTCATTGTTTTCATTATAAAAAACATAAGGCCCCGTTTCTGCATCTCTACCGCCCCAAGCGCCAAGACCAATCATTTTATTGTATGCGTCCCAATCTCCCCATGCATTATTTGCGGCATGGACTATAACCAAACCACCCCCATTCTTCATATAGTCTTCAAAATTTTGTTTTGTTGCTTCTGGCCATTCAGAAGATTTCCAACCTAAATTATTCACCACCAAATCATATTTTTTAAAATCTGGATTAAAATCGGGATCGAATTTTGTGGAATCTACAGGTGTTCTGGAAACACCGTCATTTAAAGGATAGAGCATCAACAATTCATTAATGTCTTCAATACCTTCAACTTTATTATAATGTGGCCCAATCCAAGTATATTTTTTTCTGGCTATTTCAACATCAAATAATCCTGTTTGTTCCAAAAAGTCCTTCATCATAAACGTACTCTTTGGCCAAATACCATGATTGTTTTCGCCATCTACAATTAAAACTTTGAGCTTTTCTTTAGTTTCAGATGATTTTGATTTACAACTGGATAAAAGTGTTATTCCTAAAAGAAAGGTTAAAAAATATCGAAGTTTCATAGTGTGAATTTAGTTCTGTGAAGATATTAAAAATGAATCTCAGTCTTAGGAAAAAATTAGGTTGAGGTTATAGTTTTCCAAGAATTTTATCCATAACCCAACTGGTATGTGTAGCGGTTTTTCCAGTTGATGGATGTTTGGAATTGTTAAAAAGTAATTCATCACGCATACCGTTTACATGATACAATTGAATGTGTTTTGGGTTCTCAATAAAAAGTTCTTCTTCGGTATTTTCAGTCTTTAAATAAACAGGGTTTTCTAAAAATACAGAAAAACGAATTTGTCCTTTACTACCAATGATAGTAACATCATCCATATGGTTATGACTTCCAAAATTCCAACTTCCAGAACCAGTTATTTTATGTTTATGAACCCAAGACCCAGTAATCGCATCATGAGCATCATAAAGGTTTTGCTGGTTTTTACAAATCCCTTGAGCATCTTCAAAATCACCTAACAAGAATGCAAATAAGTCCAGACCATGGCTAGCTAAATCATCAAAATACCCTCCGGGAGCAATTTTAGAATCCGTTCTCCAATTATAGGTTTTCGCTAAGTCCATAGCGTTTGGTGGTTTGCAAAATGACCAATTAATGTGTCGAATTTCTCCAATAGTACCATTATCAATCCAAGACTTCACTTTTAAAAAACGAGGTAAAGAGCGACGATAATAAGCAACAAACAACGGAAGGTTTTTAGATTCAAATACATTTTGAATCTCTAAACTGTCTTTATAACTAGGTGTTAATGGTTTTTCAATGCAACAAATTTTTCCTGCTTCCGCAATTTTTAAGGCATATTCTTTATGGCTATCGGGAGGTGTCGCTATATAAACGGCCTCAACATTTTCGTCATTAATTAACGCATCTGCATCGTTATAATATGCTGAAATATTATGACGTGCAGCATAATCTTTTGCTTTGTCTAAATCGCGGCGCATAACTGCAACTACTTCAAAACCTTCAGTTTGTTGGTGGTATGCGGGACCGCTTTTTACCTCAGTAACGCTACCACAACCTATAAAACCCCATTTCATAATTTTCTTCATACTTGATTATTAATACAATTTCAAAGATATATTATTAAGCAGTTTTTAAAAACAAATTATTGGTAAAAAGAAAAGCACCCAAAAAAGGGTGCTTCGATATTATAATGAAAAATGCTTGGTTAAAATTGGTAACGAATGCCTAAAGCGATATCAAAATCTAAATCATTATTATTAAAGGTGTCATCACCAAAACCAATTTCTGGTCTAAAATCCAATGACAATAATAATGGGATATCAAAGTTGTACTCAATCCCCACATCACCAGCGACGAATACGAAAGTATCAGAGATATCTTTTCCGCCGGGGTTGTTAAAACTAAAAGATCCTAATCCGCCACCAACACCAGCATACCAGTTAAAACCGCCATCTAAATCCCATACCCATTGGTATAAGCCAGCAAGTTTGAAGCCATCGTAGTTGTTTCCATTTCTCCAGCCTAAATCTAATTCTAAACGATTGTTTGCGCCTAACGCACGTTGGTAAGATACTTCAGCACCAAACCCGTCGCTGTCGCCTAAACGAAGCCCGATTGCATTCTCGGAAATATCTTGGGCATTAGAGGTGAAAGAAAAACCGACTACGGCAATTGCCAATAAAAATAATTTTTTCATAAGTTTTTAAATTTTTAGTTTCAATTCATATATACGGTCTATTTGTTTAAAAAGACCATGTTTATTATTCTGAATAACTTTGCAAAAATAACGCCAAAAATGTATTTATATTTAGCCTTTAATTGAATTTGATGTCAATGCAAACAAATAAGTATCTAAGTGTCTTAAAGTCAGAGTTGTCAGGAGAATTGTTTTATGATGATTTAATGAAATCATTATATGCCACAGATGCTTCTGTATATAGAATTCTACCATTGGCTGTTGCATACCCAAAAAATAGTCAAGATTTAAAGGAACTTATAAGATATGCTAAGGCACATAAAACGTCATTAATTCCAAGAACTGCTGGAACTTCTTTGGCAGGACAATGTGTTGGAGAAGGTATTGTTGTTGATGTTTCAAAATATTTTACAAAAATTTTAAATTTTAATCAAAACGAGAAAACGGTAACAGTGCAACCTGGAGTGGTCCGGGACGAGTTAAATAACTATTTGAAGCCTTACGGTTTGTTTTTTGGACCTAATACTTCTACTTCAAACCGCTGTATGATTGGTGGGATGGTTGGTAATAACTCTTCAGGAACAACTTCAATTCGATATGGTGTTACGCGAGATAAGGTTTTAGGGTTAAGAACGATTTTAAGTGATGGGAGTGAAGCTACTTTTGGAAGTATGTCTTCCGAAACCTTCATTCAAAAAACAAAGGAAAGTGCTCTAGAAGGTAGAATTTATAAAACTTTGTACGAGGAATTAAAGCCTGAGTCAGTTCAAAATGAAATAAAAGATAATTTTCCTAAACCAGAAATTCATAGAAGAAATACGGGCTATGCTATTGACGAATTGATTAAATCTGACATTTTTTCAGATAGTTCTGAAAAATTCAACATGTGTAAATTGTTATCTGGTAGTGAAGGCACATTGGCATTTACCACGGAAATCACGCTGAAGTTAGACGCAATAGCACCAGAATATAGTATGATGGTAGCTGCACATTTTGACAGTATAGAAAACTGTTTAAAAGCAGTAGTTCCAGTTATGAAACATAAGTTGTACACCTGTGAAATGATGGATAAAACCATTTTAGATTGTACAAAACGCAATAAGACACAGCAAGAAAACAGGCGTTTTTTAGTTAAAGATCCTATGGCTATTTTAATGTGTGAAGTAAAATCTAAAACACTTGAAGATGCCAAAGCACAAACAGATGCGCTAATTAGGACCTTACAGAAATCAAATTTAAGTTATGCAACACCAGTTCTTGTCGGGAACGATATTGATAAAGCAAACAATTTAAGAAGTGCGGGTTTAGGCTTATTAGGAAATATGATAGGCGATAAAAAAGCAGTTGCTTGTATTGAAGATACCGCTGTGGTGCTGGATGATTTGGCAAGTTATATTTCAGAGTTTACAAAATTAATGGCTGCATACAATCAAAATGCGGTCTATTATGCCCATGCAGGGGCAGGGGAAATTCATTTACGGCCTATTTTGGATTTAAAACAGAAAGAGGACGTCGTGTTATTTAGAAAAATAACGACCGATGTAGCACACTTAGTAAAGAAATACAATGGCTCTTTTAGTGGAGAACATGGCGACGGCATTGTACGCGCCGAATTTATTCCATTAATGATTGGCGATAAGAATTATCAATTATTAAGACGCATAAAACACGCTTTTGATGCTGATAATATTTTTAATCCTGGTAAGATCGTGGATGCTTTACCTATGGATAAATCGTTGCGCTATAAAGAAGATAGGGTAGAACCACAAATTGAAACCCTATTGGATTTTTCAAAATCACAGGGTATTTTACGGGAAACAGAAAAGTGCAACGGTTCTGGTGATTGTAGAAAATTACCAGAATTCGGAGGTACCATGTGTCCAAGTTATCGCGCTACTAGAAACGAAAAAGATACAACTCGAGCAAGAGCCAATGCCTTACGTGAGTTTTTGACCAATTCTGATAAATCAAATAAATTCAATCATAAAGAATTAAAAGAAGTGTTCGATTTATGTTTGAGCTGTAAAGCATGTTCAAGCGAATGCCCGAGTAGTGTAGATGTGGCGAGTTTAAAAGCTGAATTTCAATACCAATATCAAAAAGAAAATGGCTTTTCTTTGCGTACTAAATTATTTGCTTATAACAATAAATTAAACATTATTGGAAGTAAATTTTCGAGGTTGGCCAATTTCATGTTTTCGAACGGATTAACGACTTCAATTTTAAAAAAATCACTTGGAATTGCGAAAGAAAGAAGCTTGCCTTTGATTTCAAATAAAAATTTAAATGAGTATTATCAGAATTTCAAATTAATTAGAAATAGAGGAAATTATATTAAAACCGTTTATTTATTTAATGATGAGTTTACAAATTATTTAGATACTCCTATTGGAATTGATTCTTTAGAACTTTTGAAAAGTTTAAATTATTCTGTTGAAATTATAGAAAACTCAGAATCAGGTCGCACATTTTTATCAAAAGGATTGCTAGAACAAGCAAAAGAATTAGCGAATAAAAATGTTTCAATATTCAAAAATAAGATTTCAGAAGCAACGCCATTAATAGGAATTGAACCTTCAGCAATTTTAACGTTTAAAGACGAGTATTTAAAATTAGCGGACGATAAAACTGCTGCGGAAGCAATATCTGAACACACTTATTTAATTGAAGAATTTATTCAAAATGAAATAGCAATAGGCAACATAAAACCAGAGCAATTCACTTTAGAATCGAAAGAAATCAAATTCCACGGCCATTGCCATCAAAAAGCAATGCAAAATCAACTTTCAAGTTTTTCAGTTTTAAATTTGCCTAAGAATTATAAAGTGACCATTATTCCAAGTGGCTGTTGTGGTATGGCAGGGAGCTTTGGTTACGAAAAGGAGCATTACGAAATCAGCATGCAAATAGGCGAGCAAACCTTGTTTCCAGCAGTTCGAAAAGCTTCATTGGAAACAGTTATTGCAGCAAACGGAACGAGTTGCAGACATCAAATAAAAGACGGAACGGATAGGGAAGCGAAGCATCCTGTGACTATTTTGAGGGAAGCGCTTGTTCAGTAGGCAGTCGCAGTAAACATTAAGCAGTTTCAGTCAGTTATTTACATATTTACAAGCTTACTAAATCCACTTCTTTTTCTGCCGTAACATTTAACCTCAAGATCTCTTTGCGCCTTCGCGACTTTGCGAGAAAAGTTTTCAGTATTCAGTAGGCAGTCGCAGTAAACAGTAAAAAGTAGGCAGTAGGCAGTCGCAGTAAACATTAAGCAGTTTCAGTCAGTTATTTACATATTTACAAGCTAACTAAATCCACTTCTTTTTCTGCCGTAACATTTAACCTCAAAAACTCTTTGCGCCTTCGCGACTTTGCGAGAATTTTTTTTTCAGCATTCAGTGGGCAGTCGCAGTAAACAGTAAACAGTTTCAGTCAGTTATTTACATATTTACAAGCTAACTAAATCCACTTCTTTTTCTGCCGTAACATTTAACCTCAAGATCTCTTTGCGCCTTCGCGACTTTGCGAGAAAATTTTTCAGTATTCAGTGGGCAGTCGCAGTAAACAGTAAACAGTTTCAGTCAGTTGTTTACATATTTACAAGCTAACTAAATCCACTTCTTTTTCTGCTGTAACGTTTAACCTCAAGATCTCTTTGCGCCTTCGCGACTTTGCGAGAAAATTTTTCAGCATTCAGTGGGCAGTCGCAGTAAACAGTAAACAGTCGCAGTCGCAGTCGCAGTCGCAGTTTGAACTAAAACTTAAACAATTCCAACTATTTTAAGTTTTTCTTAAATGTCCTGAATATTCTAAGGTTACATTTAACCTCAAAAACTCTTTGCGCCTTCGCGACTTTGCGAGAAAAATTTTAGAGATCTCTTTAGAATTCATCCAAAATTAGCGTAATTCAAGCCGATAGTTTATTTTAGCAAAAAATTAAAAACATGGCTGGAAATTCCTTCGGAAAACTATTTAATCTAACAACTTACGGCGAATCTCACGGGCCTGCTTTAGGTGGCGTAATCGACGGTTGTCCTCCAGGGATTGAACTAGATTTAGACGAGATCCAAAACGAATTAAACCGAAGAAAACCAGGGCAATCTGCCATTGTTACCCAACGTAAAGAACCAGATACCGTAAAGTTTTATTCAGGTATTTTTGAAGGTGTAACCACAGGGACTTCCATAGGTTTCGTTATAGAAAACACCAACCAGAAATCTCACGATTATTCCCATATAAAGGACAGTTACCGCCCAAGCCATGCCGATTATACCTACGATAAAAAATACGGCATAAGGGATTACCGTGGTGGCGGACGTAGTTCTGCCCGCGAAACGGCATGTCGTGTGGTAGCAGGTGCCGTAGCAAAACAAATGCTCAAAGACGTGGCCATTTATGCCTATGTTTCTGGTGTTGGCACCATGAAACTCGATAAACCATACAACGAATTAGACCTTACTGAAATTGAGTCAAACATAGTACGTTGTCCAGATCAAAACATGGCGGCAAAAATGGAAACTTACATTAAAGAGGTCCGCGGAAAAGGCGATACTGTTGGTGGTATTGTAAGTTGTGTTATCAAGAATGTTCCCGTTGGTTTAGGCGAGCCCGTGTTCGATAAATTACATGCCGAATTAGGTAAGGCCATGCTATCTATAAACGCCGTCAAAGGTTTTGAATATGGCAGCGGATTCCACGGCAGCACCATGTACGGCAGCGATCATAACGATGCTTTTAATAGTGATGGCACCACAAAAACCAATTACTCTGGCGGTATTCAAGGCGGAATAAGCAACGGGATGGACATTTATTTTAACGTCGCATTCAAACCCGTAGCAACGCTTATCCAGAAATACGAAACCATAGATAAACAAGGCAATACCGTAGAAATGCAGGGCAAAGGGCGTCACGATCCTTGTGTCGTACCTCGCGCAGTACCTATTGTAGAGGCAATGGCTGCGCTTGTTATTGCCGATTTTTACCTGATAAATAAAATATATTCTTAGATTTTTTCCCGTACTGAACTTGTTTCAGTATTTCATTATAGTTTGTGTTTAAATCTAATTTCTGGGTAAACTTTAAAATTCAGTCTTAGCACAAAAAGGTTAAGGCTAT
Source organism: Algibacter sp. 2305UL17-15 (assembly GCF_040720935.1). Lineage (NCBI taxonomy): Bacteria > Pseudomonadati > Bacteroidota > Flavobacteriia > Flavobacteriales > Flavobacteriaceae > Algibacter > Algibacter sp. 2305UL17-15. Next base: position 37,768 of record NZ_JBFDAE010000016.1, on the reverse strand, counting down.
CGCAAAATAATCGAACGAAAAAACCCCAAGAAATTCTTGGGAGTTTTTTGTTTTTTATCTCACAGCATAAGACCCAATAATATCCTTCAACTGCAATTTCAAGTCTTCTCCAGTATCAAACACCATTTGTTCGTTACTTGGGAAGGGGAGACGTCTGTTATTCAACAATTGTCTGTCTTCTTTAATTAATGCACGTTTATCGCCTTTATATCTTGCAAAAATATGCTCGAATGTAAAACCACTATCTATGGTAAAGGTGTCTATGGCTTGATTGCTTTCAGTATCTATATATACCACATCAGCAATTACTTGTGCCGTTTTTGTTTGTATGGTTTCATATAAACGACCTCTTACTTTGATGATTTTTTCATATTTAATATCGTTTCCTAAACTGTCTTTTACAACATTTCCTTTGCGGTCTTTTTCGTATTTCCAACCATCGGCAACTTCTCTTTCTCTTAAAAATTCACGTTGGTTGATTCGTTCTGGAGACACATCAATGTGCTTTAAATTAAGGTGGAGTGCATAATCATATTTAAGATTTGGCATTTTATTCGCATGATATTCACTCCAAAATTTATTTAAACCATAGGTGTCAAAGTTTAATAACTCGGCTTCTAAACGTTGCGGAATAACTTGTTGCGTATCGTTATGAATTGAAACCAAGATATGGTCCTTTCCTCGTTGGTGCGCTTCTGCTAAAAGGTCTCTTGTGTTTTCGTAATTTGGACTGATACGTTCTAAATACGATAATTCACTATACGCTTCCCTGATCAATCGCTTATCATCAGACTCTAAAAGGTCTAATCCTTTTTCATAAGTATAATCTGCAAGTTGTGTTTTAGAAGCTATAATATCGTTACTATAATTGTTAAACTCAAACGGAATGTTTTTTCCATTTACGTATAATGGTAAAATAGGTTTTATAGCATTTTGTCTTGCATCTAAATCTAAATAACTTTCATAGATATTTCTGAACGTTTCAGGATTGTTGTCTTTTTTAAGATGCGCAATGTTTTCTAAATCGCGTGCTACAACTTTATAATAGGCATCTTGAAGCATAATAATGTAATCGTAATTACGCTTTTTGTCTTTATTTTTTCTTAGTTTTTGAAGCGCAGTAGTAATTGCTTGGTCGTAATTTCCAGAATTGACCGCGGTTTCAACTTGCTTTCTTGTGTTACAGGACACTAAGAATGAAACTAGTATTGTAAAAAGTAATGCTTTTTTCATGGGTTAACTTTTTTGGTTATTGGTTATACTTTCCAATAGCTGTGCCAAAATAGCAAATACATGTTATAACGACTAATAAATCAGATGAAATGTATTTTGTTTGCTATAAAAGTAAGTTTTTGATTACTTTTAAGATTTTTTATGTTGATTTTAGATGATTGTAATTCTTCAACCATATTCAGGATAAACAAACAAAAAAATCCCGCATTTCGCAGGATTCTTTTATCTCTAATTTGTAAGTGGTAAACTACTATTTCTTCGTATAGATTGGCAACAACTTTGTGGATACTTCTCCAAAACCGATCCGTGTACCGTCTTTTTCGCAATAGCCTCGCATAATTACCGTGTCGTTATCGTTGATGAATTTACGTTCGGTACCATCATTCATTTTTAATGGTTTTTCGCCTTTCCATGTCAATTCTAGCATAGAGCCGTAACTATCTTCTGTTGGACCTGAAATTGTGCCGCTTCCCATCATATCGCCCGAATTTATAGGGCACCCATTTATGGTATGATGCGCCAATTGTTGCACCATATTCCAGTACATATATTTGAAATTGGATTTACTTACCACCGTTTCCTTAGCGCCTTTTGGCTGAATGGAAACTTCTAAATTGATGTCGTAACTTTTTTTCCCTTTATAGTGTAAGTAAGGGAGTTGCTTTTTTAACGGTTTTGGCCCTTGAACACGATAAGGCTCCAAAGCATCTAGTGTGATAATCCATGGGGAAATGGACGATGCGAAGCTTTTAGCTAAAAAAGGCCCTAATGGCACATACTCCCATTTTTGAATGTCGCGCGCACTCCAATCGTTTAATAAAACGAGTCCGAAAATATATTCTTCGGCTTCTTCTATTGGGATTGGTTCGCCTAAATCGTTTGCATCAGTAGTGATAAATGCCATTTCTAGTTCGAAATCCACCAGTTTACTTGGGCCAAAAACAGGTGTTTTGGCATCGCCCGGAAGTGTTTGTCCTTGTGGTCTGTTTATAGGGATTCCAGAGGGGATAATAGAAGAACTTCTACCATGATAGCCCACGGGAATATGCAACCAGTTTGGTAATAGCGCATTTTCTGGGTCTCTAAACATAGTGCCAACATTTGTGGCGTGTTCTATGCTGGAGTAGAAATCGGTATAATCGCCAATGTGGACAGGTAATTGCATTTCTATTTCGTCTAAACGGAACAATACCGTTTCCTTATCCTTTTTATTGTTTTTTAAAGTGGTGTTTTCAGCATCAAAAATTTCTGCAATTCTGTTTCTTACAGCGCGCCATGTTTTTCTACCGTCAGCTATAAAATCGTTTAATGTATCTTGAAGAAAAATATCATCTGTTAACGCGATACCCTCAAAATAACCCAATTGGTGTAAAGCACCCAAGTCTATGGCAGTATCGCCAATGCGAGTACCGATGGTAATGATGTCATCGCGGGTTAAAAACACACCAAAAGGTATATTCTGAATTGGGAAATCTGAATTTTTATTGACGTGTAACCACGACGTTCTATCTGGGTTATTTGCTGATAAGGGCATATTTTTTGATTTTTAGTGTTACTCAAACCTACACATTTTTTTCATTTAAATAGAAAAAAAACAGTAAAAAGTAAGTTTCGTTATGAGGTTAATAAATCGGTGTATAACTTCATTAGTAAATATATCTATTGTGATGTTTTAACTAATCTATTTGTTATTTTTGCGCAATTATTTAACGACAATTATAATTTATGCAACGCGACGAACAAATTTTTGAACTTATTGAAGCTGAAAAAGAGCGCCAATTACATGGTATAGAACTTATTGCATCAGAGAATTTTGTAAGTAACCAAGTGATGGAAGCTGCAGGATCTGTATTAACCAATAAATATGCTGAAGGTTATCCTGGAAAGCGTTATTACGGTGGGTGCGAAGTTGTAGATGAAGTTGAGCAAATAGCAATAGATCGCGCAAAAGCTTTGTTTAATGCAGCATATGTTAACGTTCAGCCACACTCTGGAAGTCAAGCCAATACTGCTGTCTATCATGCCTGCATCAAACCTGGAGACACCATTTTAGGATTCGATTTATCCCATGGTGGGCATTTAACCCACGGATCGCCAGTTAACTTTTCTGGAAGACTATACAACCCAGTATTTTATGGTGTTGAAAAAGAAACAGGCGTTTTAAATTATGATAAGATTCAAGAAATCGCTACAAAAGAGCAACCAAAACTAATAATTGCTGGTGCGTCTGCATATTCTAGGGATATTGATTTTAAGCGTTTTAGAATAATTGCCGATAGTGTTGGTGCTATTTTATTGGCCGATATTTCGCATCCTGCGGGATTGATTGCAAAAGGTATTTTGAATGATCCCTTACCACATTGTCACGTTGTTACGACAACTACCCACAAAACCTTGAGAGGACCTAGAGGAGGAATGATTATGATGGGAAAAGATTTTGAAAACCCTTTTGGAATTAAATTGAAAAACGGCAGCTTAAGAAAGATGTCTTCTTTACTGGATTCTGCAGTTTTCCCAGGAAATCAAGGAGGCCCATTAGAGCACATTATCGCCGCAAAAGCGATTGCGTTTGGAGAAGCGTTAACAGATGATTTTTTAACGTATCAACTTCAAGTAAAGAAAAATGCGTCAACTATGGCGGAAGCATTGGTGGAAAAAGGATACAACATTATTTCTGGCGGAACTGATAACCATATGATGCTAATCGATTTAAGAAACAAAAACGTTTCAGGAAAAGATGCAGAACAAGCCTTGGTGAAAGCTGATATTACGGCAAATAAAAACATGGTGCCGTTCGATGATAAATCACCATTTGTAACCTCTGGAATCCGTTTAGGTACTTCTGCGGTTACGACTCGTGGTTTAAAAGAAGACGAGATGCTAACAATAGTAGAATTGATTGATGAGGTGGTTACTAATTTCGAAAACGAAACAGTTTTAGCATCAGTTAAAGAAAGAGTGAACACGATGATGAAGAACAAACCTTTGTTTGTGTAAGCTTATTTTAAATATATAAATTAAAAATCCTGCTTTATGCGGGATTTTTTTGTTTTGGGGCGTTTCCCTCTGGGTCAGGTTTGCGGGACAACACTATCTCACGGAGTTGCGCAGAGAACCCGAGAGTTTCACAGAGAAATAGTCCATCAATTATTAGTTTTTATTTTTTTACTTTCCCTTCTGTGTCACTCCGCGCAATGTTTGTTTATCTTAAACCTCTGCGCCTCCGCGGCTTTGCGCGATTAAATTATTACACAGAGTTGCGCGGGAAACCACAGAGTTTCACAGAGAAATTTGTCATCATTTATAAAAATTTTACTTTTCCCCTGTGTCACTTTCCGAAAACTCCACGAATTTCTGCATAATAACCTTTACATAAAAGAGCAATCCACCACATCTGCTACAATATGAATCACCAAGCCCAAACCCACCAATCGCGATTTCTTCGGAATACATAAAAAGATGTAAAACAAAACAGCAAAGTAGGAGTGTAGTGGATGAAAACCAATACTGCAACGATTAGGATCGAAAATAGGAGTAGCGAACAAGTGATCTAAATCAATCAACATGCCAGCAATCATAACAAGATAAGCATACTTCCAATTCGATTTAAAAAAGAGTAGCGCTACTAATAAAGGCAATAAAAAGTGAGAACCATAATGCGCAAAGGATTGTAACATTATTTTATAGATATAGTTTGGGATTCCAAATAATTTAAAGCATTCGGGCCTTCATTAAATAGTAAATCCAAAATACTCAAGTTATTTATAAATCCGAGTTTATTGCTAAAAACTTGAGTGTAAGTTTCAAAGTTATGAATAGTTTCAATTTTAGAATTTACCAAAAACCTAAAGTCAGTTTTATCTTTAACTTTCTTTTCAAAGGTAATCGTTTTAGATGTTTCCAACTCTAATTGTAAACACTCACAAATAACTTGAAAGCATTTTATATTAAATTCCAAAAGATATTCTGCTTCTTCAAAAAATAAAGGTTTTATTTCATCTTCATAAAATTCGAAAAAAGGAGAGGTTTTGTAAGCGGATTCTAAAGATTTCCAATGTTGAAGTTGCCATTTTTCTTCATTAAAAATTTTAACGTCACTATATTTTTGTCTGTTTTTTTGTGAGTAAATAACTGGGATATTCAACATGAGTTTCCCATTTGCGCCATAGATGTAGGTGCGATTGCGATAGGTTTGTTTTACAAAATTGTCTTGCATTTCAAACGTGATGTTTTTCGCCCGCACCATTGCAATAAAATGTGCAATGTTTGGAAAATATGTAGGATGAATAATAACTGTCATTTGTTTAGTTGTATGTTGTTAAGTTAAGACGAACTAAACTCGTAACTACTTAACCCAAATTAGCTATTGGTTTTTTTTCGTTTACGCCATGAGTTAAAACCAATCCATCCAAACAACAACACTAAAAAAGGTATAAAATAAGAGGTACGCTCTCCTTCGCCTTTAACAGTTGTAAAGAAGCGTTCCCAACGCGGATTTTTAATACCGTCCCAACTCATCCAGATAAATACTGGTTTACCAAGAACATGATCAAATGGCACAAATCCCCAACGTCTTGCATCGACTGAATTATGACGGTTATCACCCATCATCCAATAGTAGTTTTGTTTAAACGTATAGGTGGTAGCAACTTCTCCGTTAATAATGATTTGATTGCCGTTTACTTTTAGCGTGTTGCCTTCATATTCGGTTATTAACCTTTTATAAAGTGGTAAAACTTGTAAATTGATATCAATAGTTTTTCCTTCTTCAGGAATGTAGAGTGGCCCAAAATAATCAACATTCCAAGGATAATCGGGATGATGCGGAAAAATATTAGGATCTGGGTCTTCTTTAGTAGCGATGACCTTAGTTATTTTCGCGACACTAGGATGATTTTTAAATTGATTTGCAGCTAAATCGGTAGCTGCTGGAATAGTAATTTTATTAGTTACTGGATTACGATATATACCATCAGTAATATCATATCTTTCTTTTAAATACCCTAGAATATTATCATTAAAACCTTGTCCTGGTTTTAAATCAATTTCATAGCTAAATTGTAATTTAGCCCTGTCTGGTAATTCATTCTTTTTACCATTAATATAAACGTACCCACCACGAACTTCCAAAGAATCTCCGGGAACACCAACACAACGCTTTACAAGATTTGTTTTCTTATCTATGGGTTTATAATAGTTTCTGTCCGGTCGAAAAACATTCATATCCAACAGCGTATCTGCTGGTTGATTAAAGACTACTATTTCATTTCTATCTATCTTCTCAAACCCTGGTAATCTTAAATAAGGGAGTTGTAGTTTGTTTTTCCAAGATGTTTTTCTTTCATCATAATGATCGTTAAATAAATAGGATTTTTTATTTAATACAGGTATGGTATCGTGAACCATTGGTGCGGCCACAGTTGTCATTGGCACTCTTGCGCCATAATGGAACTTGCTCACAAAAAGAAAATCGCCCACCAACAAAGATTTTTCCAGGGAAGACGATGGAATTGTAAAAGGTTGCATAAAATAAGTATGCACAATAGTTGCCGCTACAATCGCAAATAAAATTGAGCTGGTCCATTCTCCAGATCCAGAAATTGGCATCAAGGCTCTATTTTCAACATATGTTACGTCGGCTACATAGTTTAAATAGTAATTATAAAACCCTAAGGTAACAACCGCCAAAAACGTATCTAAATAAGTGTTTTTTCCAAAACTTCTGGCCGTTTCAACCCAAACCACCATGAACATAATTACGTTCACAACAGGTAAAAATAGTAACATAATCCACCACCACGGACGATTGATTATTTTCATTAAAACCACGCCATTATAAACAGGAACGAAAGCTTCCCATGCTTGTCTGCCAGCTTTAATGTATAATTTCCAAGTCCCTAAACCATGAATTACTTGTAGTATCAAGAAGAAAATAAACCATTGTGTCCAAGTCATAATCTCAAAATTTTAATTTTTTGTTAGTAGTAACAGGATTTTTATTGTTACGGGTTTATTTAATGTTAACCAATATTTAACACGTCATTCATTGTGAAAACACCTGTTTTTCCTGCCAACCATTCTGCGGCAATAACAGCTCCTAGAGCAAAACCTTGTCTGTTGTGGGCAATATGTTCTATAGAAATAGTATCTACTTCACTTTCGTAATTAACAGTATGTGTACCAGGTACATCTTCAATACGTTTTGCAACTATCGGAATTATTTTTTCGCCACTTTTGTCCAATTCCCAAGCATCGTAATTCTGATTGTTTTCTATCACACCATTTGCCAAAGAAATAGCTGTGCCGCTTGGAGCATCTAATTTTTTGGTATGATGGATTTCTTCCATAGTAACGTTGTACTGCTTGAGATTGCTCATCATTTTGGCTAAGGTTTTATTCAGCTCAAAAAAGATATTTACGCCTAAACTAAAATTTGAAGCATAAATAAATGCGCCATTTTTTGCTTCACATAAGGCAACGGCATTTTCATAATTTTCTAACCAGCCCGTAGTACCGGAAACCACGGGAACGTTATTGTTGATACAATTCGAAATATTATCAAAAGCGACTGATGGAATACTAAAATCTATAGCAACATCAGCTTTACTCACATCATAATCTGTATCATCTTTATCGACAGTAAGCACAATGGTGTGTCCCCGATTAATTGCTATTTGTTCAATGGTTTTACCCATTCTACCATATCCAAGTAATGCTATATTCATATTAAAATTTAAAATTTAAGGTTAGGCCAACGGTGTTGGTTCTATCAATATTGTTAAGCTCGTAATGTGGCAACAAGGTAAGGTTTTCATCTACATTATACTGCAACAAATGCGCGTCAACATTGGCGTCGATGATGTTTAGTGCATATAAACCTGCCGTGACTAAAAGTGAAATTTCCTTGTTTCGTCTAAAGAGTTTTTGGGCGCGACGAAGCCCATCATCGGTTACTCTTGGAGATTGTAATTGTTGTCCTTGAGAATTCAAATAAAACTCATCATTTTTAAAACCTGCCAACCTGCTTTTGTAAGCATCTCTATAGCGTTTGTATTGCTTGTCGTTGGTCACATAAAAATACACACCAGTACCTAAAGCACCATAAACTAAGGGTATTTTCCAATATTTTTTATTGTAGGCTTGTCCTAAACCGGGTAAAACTGCGGATAGAAATGCAGCCTTTGCGGGTTTTAGCGGATCATAACTTTCTCTAGCAACAATAACAGTATCTTGAATTTTTAATGTTGCAGGGATACTATCTTGAGGCGATGGGTTTTTATCTTGTGCTATAGATGAAAAACAGCAAAAAAGAGATAATACCAGTACTATAAACAGTTTATTTGGCACGTTGTACTAATTTTTTAATACGGTTAAAATCTTCTTCTGAATGAAATGGAATAATTATTTTTCCTTTTCCGTTTTTAGAGACTTTAACGTCTATTTTATGCCCAAAGTATTCTGAAAATTCTTTTATACCTTTTTTAACATGCTTTGGCACATCATCTTCATTGCTCTCTTTTGATGCAGAATTGTTTTCAGTATCAGGATTATTGTAGTGTCTTACCAGTTCTTCGGTTTCCCTGACCGATAATTTTTTGGACAATATGTTTTCATAAATTTCCAATTGATCGTTTTGATCTTCTATAGCAATAAGCGCACGACCATGGCCCATGGAGATAAATCCATCACGCATCCCCGTTTGGATAATCGGATCTAATTTCAACAAACGCAAATAATTGGCAATGGTAGAACGCTTTTTTCCAACACGCTCGCTCATTTGCTCTTGCGTTAAATTAATTTCATCAATTAAACGTTGGTAAGATAATGCGATTTCAATAGGATCTAAATCTTGACGTTGAATATTTTCAACCAGCGCCATTTCTAGCGATTCTTGATCGTTTGCAATCCTGATATAAGCAGGGATAGTTTCTAATCCAATCAATTTTGAAGCACGATAACGACGTTCTCCAGAAACCAATTGGTATTTGTTGAATTCTAATTTCCGAACCGTAATAGGTTGAATAATCCCTAATTCTCTAATGGAAGATGCTAATTCCTGTAAAGATTCTTCACTAAAATTAGTTCGTGGCTGAAATGGATTGACTTCAATAGATTCAATATCCAATTCAACAATATTGCCAATTACTTTATCGGCATTTGTATCTTGAACAGATTTTATATCGTTACTTGGGTCTTTTAAAAGTGCCGATAAACCTCTCCCTAAAGCCTGTTTCTTGGTTGCCTTCGCCATAATTTAGGAATTTTTAGTAATTATTTCTTCAGCTAAACTTAAGTAATTACTTGCGCCTTTACTACTCGCATCATAATTAATGATACTCTCGCCATAACTTGGAGCTTCACTTAAACGTACATTTCGTTGAATGATGGTTTTAAACACCATATCGTTAAAATGTTTTTGGACTTCTTCCACAACTTGGTTAGATAAACGTAAACGAGAATCGTACATGGTTAGCAGTAAACCTTCATAATCTAAGTTCGCGTTATGTATTTTCTGAATGCTTTTGATCGTATTTAATAATTTGCCCAAACCTTCAAGTGCAAAATATTCACATTGAATAGGAATGAGTACCGAATCTGCCGCGGTTAAAGCATTTAACGTTAACAATCCTAAAGACGGCGCACAATCTATTAAAATAAAATCATAATCATTTTTAATAGGCTCCAATGCTTTTTTCAGCATATACTCGCGTTCATCTTTGTCCACTAGCTCTATCTCAATAGCAACTAAGTCTATATGCGCAGGAATCATATCCAAATTTGGAGTGTCTGTAGCAACTATCGCTTCTTTTGCCGAATTTGTATGTTCCAATAACTGGTAAGTACCTATTTCAACACTTTCCACATCAATACCCAAACCAGAAGTCGCATTGGCTTGTGGGTCTGCATCTATGAGCAAAACTTTTTTTTCGAGAACACCAAGTGAAGCTGCTAAGTTTACTGATGTTGTTGTTTTGCCTACGCCTCCTTTTTGGTTAGCAATTGCAATGATTTTACCCATTAATCGATTTGGTTTTTAAGGCGTAAAAATACGATTATTTATGAGGAATAAAAACCCAACTTGTTAACAGGGTATTAATAACTTTATTTGGCTTTGATGTACTGTAAATATTGAAAAGTTTAACATTTCTTTGTGAGAGAAAAATCGAATGAAATAGGAAATTTGGGTAAAATAAATTCACAATCATGAAAAACTCCCATACTTTTCTACAAAAGTTACTGATTGTAGCTTTGATTACTACTGTTTCTTTGCAGCTTGAAGCGCAGATTAAAAAAACAGCTTCTGTTGAAGGAATTACAGAATATAAATTGGATAACGGACTAAAAGTATTGCTGTTTCCAGATAATTCTGCGCAGACAATTACGGTTAATATTACCTATTTGGTAGGTTCGAGACATGAAGGATATGGCGAAAAGGGGATGGCGCATTTATTGGAGCATATGGTGTTTAAAGGTACGCCTAATCATCCAGATATTCCTAAAGAACTGACTGCACACGGTGCTAGGCCTAACGGAACAACATCTTATGATAGAACCAATTATTTTGAAACCTTTAATGCAACCGATGAAAATTTAGAATGGGCTTTGGATTTGGAAGCCGATAGAATGGTGAATTCCTATATCGCTAAAAAAGATTTAGAATCTGAATTTTCAGTTGTTAGAAATGAATTTGAAAGAAGCGAGAATTCTACAACACGGGTCTTGATGCAAAATGTTGTAAATGCAGCGTATCTATGGCATAATTACGGTCAAGCGACTATCGGTAATCGTTCTGATATTGAACGTGTACCTATTGATAATCTTCAAGCTTTCTATAAAAAATATTATCGACCCAGTAATGCGGTTCTTATGGTTACTGGAAAGTTTGAAACGGATAAAACCTTATCGCTTATAGAAAAAAAGTTTACGGCTATTAAAAACCCAGAGAAACCATTAATTGATAACCCAACCATTGAACCAGCCCAAGACGGCGAAAAACGTGTTCATTTAAGCCGTGTTGGTGACTTGCAGTTAGTTTCGGCGCTATACCACACGCCAGCAGGTTCTCATGAAGATTATGCGGCACTGTCCATAGCCGAACAAGTGCTTACGGATAATCCTTCGGGGAGATTGTATAAAGCTTTAGTGGACAGTAAAAAAGCATCTAGCCTTTGGTCGTATATGCGTTTTACCAAAGAGCCTTCGCATCTTTATATTAACGTTGATGTGCCATCGGATAAGTCTTTATCAGAGGCAGAAACTACGATGTTAAATCTTTTAGATGATTTAAAAAATAATCCTGTAACTGAAGAAGAATTAAATAGAGCGAAATCTAATATACTGAAACAAATAGATCAAATCAGCAGGAATTCTGCCTTTTTAGGAACCTATATGAGTGAATTTATTGGTGCAGGAGATTGGCGATTGGCTTTTATTCATCGCGATAGAATTGAAGAAATGACAGTAGATAAAGTGAACGCTGCCATTCAACGTTATTTAATAAACACCAATAGAACAGTTGGTAATTTTATTCCAACAAAAAACCCAATTCGTGTTGAAATTGAGCATACTGAAGGTTTAAAAGAATTAGTTGAAAATTATAAAGGAAAAGAAGGATATGGTGCTGGGGAAGCTTTTGATGTGTCTTATGAAAACATTCAAAACAGATTAGATTCAGGAACACTTCAAAAAACACCAATTGAATACGGATTTATTAAAAAGGACAATCGTGGTAAAACGGTAAATCTTTCATTCGTTATCAGAAATGGGAATGTAAACGATTTTATGAACAAAGGTAGGATAGCCAGTTATACAGCACAAATGCTAAACAAAGGCACAACCAATAATTCAAGGCAAGATATTGAAGATAAATTAAGTGCTTTAAAATCTTCTATTTGGTTTTCTGGTTCTAACGGAAGAATTAGTGCAAATATCAATTCAACCGAAGAACATCTCATGGAAACTTTGGCATTGATGACCGATATGTTGAAAAACCCAAAATTTGATGAAGCTGAATTAGAAAAACTGAAAACCCAAGAATTAGCTGGCATAGAAAAAAATAAAACTGAACCTCAATTTTTAGCAAGTAAGAAGCTCGGGTTATTAAATCAGCATTACGAAAAAGGGCACCCGCTTTATAACTCTACCATTGAAGAAGATATTGAAGAAATAAAAGCAGTAAATGTAGCTGCCATAAAAGCGTATTATGATGAATTTTATGGTATTTCAGATAATGCATCATTAGTGGCTATAGGTAATATAGACGAACAAAAACTTAAGGATTATTTCGAAACCAATTTTGCGGATTTTAAAGTGAATAAACCTTATCAAAAAATTCAGGATGCTCACAGATTGAATAATGCAGCAAACGAAAAAATAACAACTCCAGACAAAAAAAATGCGATTAGTATTGGTATGATGTCTTTTGAAGGAAGTCAGGTTGATGAAGACTATGCAGCACTTCAGATTGCAAGTTCAATTTTTGGAGGAGGTGTTTTAAGTTCTAGAATTAGCACTAGATTACGTCAAAATGACGGCATAAGTTATGGTGCAGGCGGACGTGTAAATGTTGATGCCGACCCAAAAGATGCAAAATCCAGTATTATGGTATATGCCATTTATGCCCCTGAGAACGCTGCAAAAGTTCAAAAAGGATTTAAGGAAGAAATTGAACGATTTATTAAAGAGGGCATTACCGAGGACGAATTAAAAGTAGCCGTTACAAGTTGGGTACAAGGACAAAACGTGTCTAGAGCTAAAGATAATGAGCTCTCAAATACCATAAATAATAATTTATATTATGATAGAGATATGCTATTTCATAAGGCTATTGAAGATAAAGTAACGTCTTTGACGGTTGAAGATGTAAATAAAGTGATTAAAAAATACTTTAAGACTTTTGAAAATTGGACGGTTGTAAACGCAGGAGATTTTGAAAAGCAACCAGAGATTAAGAGTGATAAGAAGATGGATTAGCTGTAATTGCTTTTGAAGTTTTTGGAAAGCCGGACATGAATTTTGTTTGGCTTTTTTATTTTGTTATTTAGAAGAAATGAAAGGAGGTGTTTGAAAAGGGGTATTGCTCTATCGATTAGAAAAAAAGTTAGCCTAACATGTTCGTATTATGATTAGTTGCAGACAAGTACACGATTCATATGGCAACATCAATGTTACGCACAGTATTATATTAACGGAAACTTGCTATTTATTTCTCTTGGATGAAAAAACCCTTTTATACAGTTAGGATTTCTTATGCAAATTTGGATATGGTCCTTTTCTCTAAAACCAGCATTTGGATATAATTCTTGACCTTCCCAAAAAACACCTCTTACGCTATCGAAGGGAGCTAAATTTTCGTCTTTACGTACTTTGTGTAGAGTTTCAATGACAGCACAATCGAGTTCTCGTAACATCAGTTCTTGTAAATTTCCGATAGGTTCATTTATGGGTAAAGGCTTGTTCGAACTTCTTAATGTAGCTTCTAAAATTTCATAACCAAACTTTAATAAGTTTAGTTTTTCGTAATCTAGTAAGTCTAAACAATTTCCTAAATGAATTACCGATCCAATCACAGAAGGATTTTTTATTGGGTTTTTCGATTTCCCTGGATTATTCATTAAGTGAGTTGCGAATTCTAGTGCTCGAGAAGGACTATTTTCCCAAAAGTACATTCCATTACCAATCCAATCGTATTTGTTTATGCTTTCTTTTAATGGTTGTTTGAGATTTACTACTTTTTCGGCAATTGATTTATCGCAGCCGTGAAAACCATATATTATTCCTGAACCTCTGGAATACATATATTTCTATAGTTTTTTTTAAGATTTCCTTTTTCGGTTATAACACCTAAATCAACAAGAAATTTTTTTGAAGTCTTTTCAGTTCTTGATACTTTCTCTTTATATTTTATCAATATAGAGATAAACTGTTCAGTTTCTTTTTCTTTTAAGTTTACTGTTTTAGTTTTCATATCTATATGCTATTTGATAAAATAATACAATTACTCAAAAGTAATATTTTTAATTTATTTAAGTGTTATAGTTTTCAAATATATTGTGCCTAATGTTCTTTATGTGTATGAAATCGTTTTTTATGTTTTACATCTGAAGTTAAACGAAAGTAGTTGAAAACCTTAAAAAATTTCATTCAAATCCTATCTTCCAATAATTGCCATTGTTTCAACAATATTATTAATTTTATAGTAAATACAATCAGACCCACAAACTCAACGTCTGTAACCTACTTTAATAAAATCAACGGCTTCAAATGAAAATGGTCGTAGCGCAATAATATAAAATACTCAAAAAAAAGCATCAAAGTATGTATCAGCTTGCGACACTCCGAATTTTTTAACGCGTAATGATGAATTCTTCTCAAGTCTTCTTTGTTAGAATTACTCAGTTTATATTTAGCCATTAAGTAAGGCTTTCGATTGCTTTAAAATATCTTCTTTACTGTCATTTGTAAAACCGCTATTTCAGCCGAATCTATTTTGTCCTAATCCAATCAATTTGAAATTGCTGACTTCTTGCTTGGCTAATCAAAACATTAACAAGCTCACTTTTACTAGTGTATTCTTTATTTTCTATTTGAGATTTTAACCATTCATCGTTTCGAGTTGTGATTAAGATACTTTGGTCTTGCCATAATTTTCGTTTTGATGTAAATTTATGCCAAATACAAATCAATTATAAGTTTTATTCTTCCAATAGTTCTTTTGGAGAGATAGGCGTTACAAACGAAATTAATTCTTTATTCTGTACAGCACCTATATAACCATAACCTTTCTGATAATAAAAAGTAAATGTTCCGTTTTCGAATATAGATTTTAAAACTAAAAGGTTTTTATATGTGCAAATAGGAGTTTTTAGTTTTCCTTTTAAGGTAATAATTTCATATGAAGACAAGCCATCTGCAGATTTCCAAGTCAATCCATTTTTTGGTTGTTTTGGGATTCTTATGGTATCATCACTACAACATTCTTCAAATTGAAAAATAATACCATCATGTTCTCTAAGGTATAAATATGCTACATGTCCCGACTCCCAAGTTTGAGTGAATTCTTTATATGTTTTATTATTTAATTTTTTTTTCCCAACTAATTTTTCAACATAAAAGGTGTTTCCCCAAACAATATATTTTTTAGAATCAATGGAAGGAAAATAGGTTTCGGTTTCATCCCCTTCACAAAATATTTGCCCTTCTTTTTGAGCACTTGTAGAAAAACTGGATATGAAAAGAATAGTAATAAGTAGGTTTTTCATTTTATTAAATTATTAATCAATCAAAATCTCCAAAATCTTTATAGCAGCATCACTAATTTTAGTGCCGGGTCCAAAAACAGCAACCGCACCGGCATCAAATAAATAGTGATAATCCTGTTTGGGAATAACACCACCAACAATGACCATAATATCATCACGACCATAGTTTTTTAATTCCTCAATAACTTGGGGCACCAATGTTTTGTGTCCTGCTGCTAAAGATGACACACCAAGAATGTGCACATCGTTTTCAACGGCTTGTTTAGCGACTTCCTTTGGTGTTTGAAATAATGGGCCAATATCTACATCAAAGCCAACATCGGCATAAGCGGTAGCCACAACCTTCGCACCTCGGTCATGACCGTCTTGCCCCATTTTTGCAATCATAATGCGTGGTCTCCTACCGTCTTGCTCGGCAAAAACATCCGCAAGTTCTTGTGCTTTTTTAAAGGATTCGTCGTTGTCCATTGCTTTACTATACACTCCAGAGAATGATTTTATTTGTGCTTTGTGTCTTCCAAATGCTAGTTCAAGCGCATCGCTTATTTCGCCTAAAGTGGCTCTAGCTCTTGCAGCTTTAATAGCTAAAGCTAATAAATTATAATCCTCACGTAGGTGAGTATCTTTTGAATTCATTGCTTTATTTCTATCAGAATTAAAATCATTTGAATTTACTGAAAATTTAGCTGCCTCTGTTAAATTAGACAAGGCTTCTTTTACTTTTTCAGAATCACGAGCAGATTTAATAGTATTCAAACGCTCTATTTGGGAATTTCTAACCGTTTGATTATCCACTTCCAAAGTGGAAATAGGATCTTCATTTTCTAATTGGTACTTATTGAGTCCAACAATAATATCCTGTCCGGAATCTATATGTGCTTGTTTCCTGGCAGCAGCTTCTTCAATTCTAATTTTTGGGATTCCAGCTTCAATGGCTTTGGTCATACCGCCCAATTCTTCGACTTCTTCAATTAAAGCCCATGCTTTTTTTGCAATATCGTGCGTGAGTTTTTCAACATAATAACTGCCTGCCCAAGGGTCAACCGTTTTTGTGATTTTAGTTTCTTCCTGTAAAAATATTTGTGTGTTTCTGGCAATTCGTGCTGAAAAATCGGTAGGTAAAGCAATAGCTTCATCTAAAGCATTGGTATGTAAACTTTGAGTCCCACCAAAAACCGCAGCGGCAGCTTCAATAGTTGTTCGGGTGACATTATTAAACGGGTCTTGCTCCGTTAAACTCCATCCTGAAGTTTGGCAATGCGTTCGTAATGACAGCGATTTTTCATTTTTAGGATGGAATTGTTTTACAATTTTTGCCCATAACATTCTTGCAGCTCGCATTTTAGCAATCTCCATAAAATGGTTCATGCCAATGCCCCAGAAAAATGATAACCTTGGTGCAAAGGTGTCGATGTCCATTCCGGCTTTTAAACCTGTTCTTAAATATTCCAGTCCGTCGGCTAGGGTATAAGCCAATTCAATATCGCAAGTTGCTCCAGCTTCTTGCATGTGGTATCCCGAAATACTGATACTGTTGAATTTTGGCATGTGTTTACTCGTAAACTCAAAAATATCAGAAACTATTTTCATGGAGGGTGTAGGAGGGTATATGTACGTATTGCGCACCATAAATTCCTTTAAAATATCATTTTGAATGGTGCCAGATAAGTCTTTTAATTTTACACCTTGTTCCTCTGCAGCAACAATATAAAATGCCATAATGGGCAAAACCGCGCCATTCATGGTCATGGAAACCGACATTTTATCCAAAGGAATTTGGTCAAAAAGCAGCTTCATGTCCTCGACAGAATCTATGGCAACTCCAGCTTTACCAACATCGCCAACAACACGTTCGTGGTCGCTATCATAACCACGATGTGTTGCCAAATCGAACGCAACCGACAATCCTTTTTGTCCAGCTTCTAAATTTCTTCTATAAAACGCATTGCTTTCTTCCGCAGTACTAAAACCTGCATATTGGCGAATAGTCCAAGGTCTGCTTACATACATGGTGCTGTAAGGCCCTCTTAAATAAGGTGGAATACCAGCCACAAAATCTTGATGCTCAACAGCATTTAAATCATCTTTTGAGTAAGTGGGTTTAAGATCAATACCTTCAGCGGTAGCAAAAGTTTTGACTTCGGTCGTCCGTCTTCGGTCGTCCGTCTTCGGTCTTCGGTCTTCCGTCTTCCGTCTTCCGTCTTCGGTCTTCAATCCAATATGTTGAAGGTTTTTTCTCAAATCAATTAATGGTTATGTCCAGCATGCGGATCTGTTGCATCAGGTGCTATAGGAGGAATTTTATTAAAATCTACTTTAGGTTCTGGTTTTTCAGCTACTTTAGATAAATCGACGTTAAATAATTTAGCGTAGAAAAAATCGAAGGCTAAATAAGCCGATAAGTATTTGTCTTTAATTGCAGCAGAATAGTTAGATTGAATCGCTGGGCCAAACAATTTTGGACTCATACTGTTTGTACTTACCAATGCATTTAAAGTGGTTTTTAAATCTTTGTCCGCGATGTTGTTGGCAATACAGCTAAAAACAGGACTGTTGTAATTTAATTTACTTGTTGCGCTATTTGGATGCCATAAATCTTCTTTTGATTTTAAAACCTCAAATATTTTTACGGTATGGGGCGAAGCGATGTCTTCAAATTTTGCTCTACCATATATGGCGTTGCTTATAAACTGGTTGTAAGCGCGAGCTATGTTAGGATTATTCTTTCCGTAAAATTTAATAATGTCTTCTTCAAAAGAAAATAATGCTTCATTCAGCAATTTTACATCAAAATTATCGCAGTTTAATACTGTTCCTTTTTCAGTAAATTTATAATCGTTTAAGGTTTTTTCTTTTACTTCATTTTTACAGCTGAATAAAGTGATTACTACTAAAAGCGTGATAAGGTTAAATTTTAAATTCATAATAATTACTCTTTTTTTAATCGTTCTTGTTCTAAATTTTCGGTTAATCGTTTTTCAATAATGGGTTCAATTAATGTTTTTCGGTGTTGCTTTTTAACAAATGGATACAATTCTAAATCGGCCCTCATTTTGTCATTTTTGTTGGGGTGTTTGTTACTTCCCAGTATGATTTCTTCGCCCAAATTAAATTGTTCTTGTTCTTTGGCAGCACTTTCTTTTATTTTACGCTGAATGGTGTTGTTTTTAAGTTGTTTCAAAAACCCGCCATTTACTTCAATGTCCTTAAATAAAATGAGTGCCTTTTCAGCAAGTTGATGGGTTAAGGTTTCAATATAATAACTCCCGTCCGAAGGATTAGCAACTGCATCAAAATAACTTTCGTGTTTCAATATTAACAGTTGATTCCTGGCAATGCGAGTTCCAAACTCATTTTTTTTGTGAAATACAGCGTCATACGACACATTACAAATGGTGTCTGAACCTCCTAAAATAGCGCACATACATTCTGTGGTGGTTCTTAACATGTTGGTATTGTAGTCGTAAATGGCTTTATTTCGTTTGGTTGGCGTTGTAAAAATATGGCAATTGTAATCTATTGAATAGGCACTTGATATGGTATCAAATAATAATCGTAATGCTCTGAGTTTAGCAATTTCAAAAAAATAATTTGTACCAACTGATGCATTAAAAGTAACTGTTATTTGTGTATTTGATTTTGAAGGAATTGCGTTCTCCAAATGATTGAAATATTCGTTGGCATGGGCAAGGGCATAGGCTAATTGTTGCACCATATTTGCTCCAGCATTTTGATATAACGATAAGTCTATGCTAAATGATTTTGAAGTTGTTACAACCGTTTCAAATTTTGAAAAATCTTCTTTTAAGTTTGAAAACCAATTACCGGTTTTTGATAAATTTCCAATGATGTCTGTATTAATATGGATTCCTGTCTTAGCAGGAATGACAGAAATATTTTTAATAAATTTCTCTGATAAAAACTGCAATTCGAAATGAATTGAAACGTTATCAAGATCAATATTTTTTAATAAATTTTCAATTGAAATAGCTTCGGAAGGTATTATAAATTTCAGACTTTCCGCTCCAGAATTAATGGCCGAAATGGCATTTTTATTGGATTTTCCAGCATGTTGCACAAAGATAGCGTCACAAATCTTGAATTGACTTGCCTGTGTGCCAGATAATTTTGGGGTTGTTTTAAAATCGTCAGCATGGTAAAACGGTTTTACCTGAATACCTTCATTGCTCGTCCAAACTAGCGTATCGTTATAATCAGCTCCTTTTAAATCGAACTGTATTTTTTGTTTCCATTGTTTGGCGGAAACAGGTTCAAATTCATTAAATAACGAGTTACTCATTATCTTTTAATTTTAAACTATCTTCATATTCAATAATAAATATGTCCTCGTTTTCCCGTTTCATATAGTATTCTTCGCGAGCAAACTTTTCTAAACCTTCTTTAGAGCTTATTTTTTTATAGTCTTTTTGGTCTTTTTCCTTTCCCTTTTTGTAGTATTCTTTTTCAGTTTTTAAATCTTCAATTTCATTATTCAATTCATTATGGATAAACCATGAGTTGCTGTCAAAAAACAGCATCCAAATCACAAAAACGACCAATATTAATATGTAGATGTTTTTAAAGGGCTTTAAAAAACGATGATTTGTATTGATTTTTTTCATCTGTTATAATTTTTCGTTGATGATGGTTTTTACAATATCAACTGCTACGGTGTTGTAATTATTGTTTGGGATAATGATATCTGCATATTCCTTCATAGGTTCTATAAACTGGTTGTGCATTGGTTTTAACGTGGTTTTGTAGCGCGTTAAAACTTCATCTAAATCTCTACCGCGTTCTGAAATGTCACGTTTTAAGCGTCTGATCAAGCGTTCATCAGTATCGGCATGTACAAATATTTTAATGTCGAACATGTCCCGAAGATCTGGATTGGTAAGGATTAAAATACCTTCTACAATCATTACTTTTCTGGGATGTGTTAAAATGGTGTCACCAGTTCTATTATGTTTAACGAAAGAATACACGGGTTGGTGTATGGGTTCATTGTTTTTTAGGACTTTTAAATGTGCTGCCAATAAATCGAAATCGATACTTCGTGGGTGGTCGAAATTAATTTTTACCCGTTCTTCATAACTCAAATGTGATGTCTCTTTGTAATAAGAATCTTGAGAAATAACACCAACCTCACCTTCAGGAAGCTCCCCGAGAATTTGATTTACAACTGTAGTTTTTCCACAACCAGTCCCTCCTGCGATTCCTATTATGAGCATTTGTTTTTATATTTCTTTAGCAATGAAAACAAAGTTAATAAATGTAAAAACATAAGGCGTGAAATATATTTATTTTTTCACTCTTGCAACTTCTTCAACTGTAACTATTTCTGAGTTTGAATTCCCCCAGCTATTGTTAATATAATTCATAACATCGGCTACTTCTTCGTCATCTAGTCCCATGGGCGCCATATAGCCGTTGTAAACTTTTCCGTTTACGGTAATTTCACCTTGCTGACCGTATTTAATACCACGGATACTAGCAGTTCTATTGTTTTTTAAATAGTCGGATTTTGCCAAAGGCGGAAACGTGTTTTCAACACCTTCGCCATTTGCCATATGGCAATTGATACAAAAATCGGTATAAATTTCGTTACCTCTTTTAATACTCTCTTGCAATTCATTTTGAACTCTAGCGGAAATTAATGCAAAGGTTAGAAACCCTCCAATAACTGTAAGCACAAAAAACTTCATAATTTAATTAGATTTAGGGACGATTTTTAAAATACCAGTGCCTTCAACTGCGGCATAGATATAACCATCTGGTGCTAGTTTTACATTTCGGAACCTGCCCAAGCCTTCAAATAACTTTTCGCGTTTTACCACTTCATTGTTTTCTAACACTAAACACTCCAAATATGAGAACTTTAGAGAACCTACTAATAAATTACCGTTCCAATCTGGGTATTTATCGGAGTTGACAAACGCCATGCCGCAAGGCGCAATAGAAGGCACCCAATAAAATAGGGGTTGTTCCATGCCTTCTTTGTGAGTTATCTCAGTAAATGATGTGCCGCTGTAGTTTATACCATAAGAAATTACAGGCCATCCGTAGTTTTTACCTTTTTCAATAACATTGATTTCGTCACCACCTTTTGGGCCGTGTTCGTGTATCCAAATTTTGCCAGTTTCGGGATTCCTAATCATGCCCTGTGGATTTCTGTGACCATAGCTGAAAATAGCTTTTTTTGCTTCGGAAGTATCAAAAAACGGATTGTCTGTTGGGATACTTCCATCATCATTCAGCCTATATATTTTGCCACAATCTCTGGTAATATCTTGAGGATTTACATCTCGATTTCCTCTGTCTCCAATTGAAAAATAGAGATAACCATCGTTATCAAATTCTAAACGAGAACCCCAATGTTGCCCCTTTTTTGTGTTCGGGACACCTTTGTAAAGTTGTTCTAAATCGATTAAAGTGTTTCCCTGTAATTTAGCGCGCATTATTGCTGTATTGCCACCATCGCCATCACCTTCAGCAGAAGCATACGAAAAATAAATCCAACCATTAGTTTCATAATCAGGATGTAATTTTATATCCATTAAACCGCCTTGTCCCCTCACATAAATTTCAGGTAGGCCCTCAATATTGGTTTTGGTACCATCTCTAAAGTGAATGAGCGTACCTGCTTTTTCTGTAATAAGCATACTTCCGTCAGGTAAAAATTCCATGCCCCAAGGAATGTCTAATTCTGGAACAATGATTTCGGTAGTATAGTTAATTTCAGTAGGATCTTCCGCAATAACATTTGATGGTGTTTGTTGGGCGCATGAAGAAAAACATATAAATAAAAGTATTGAAAATGGGAGGAGCTGTTTCATTGTAAATAGATTTGATATAAAGATACAATAAAGTACAATATTTGATTTTTTAAACCTTGAAAATTAAATTTATAAAATTGAATTGCAGATTGATTAAAAAAAGTATATTTGCAGCCTGTTAGAGATAACTAATTCGGGTGTACCACGCTAAGGCGTGGCAGGACGTAGCCCTGGTCGAAGATGACGCTTAAGGCGTTATTATCGCGCCACGTTTGGGACGTGGAGGCCGTCACGCTTGAGGCGTGACCACCACAGATGGATTATAGAGTTTATATATTATATAGTAAAACACGTTCTAGGTATTATGTTGGTCAAACAAATAATATCGAAAATAGATTGGAAAGACACAATAAAGGTCTTGTTGCATCCACAAAACATGGAGTACCATGGGATCTAATCACTACATTTAAAGTAGAGAATAGATCACTGGCATTGCTTTTGGAAAGAAAAATAAAAAAGCGAGGAGCAAAAAGATATTTAGAAGATAATCAGTTCGGGGTGTACCACGCTAAGGCGTGGCAGGACGTAGCCCGGTTATCGCGCCACGTTTGGGACGTGGAGGCCGTCACGCTTGAGGCGTGACCACCACAGATGGATTATAGAGTTTATATATTATATAGTAAAACACGTTCTAGGTATTATGTTGGTCAAACAAAT
>NZ_JBFDAE010000016.1:0-14681 GCF_040720935.1 Algibacter sp. 2305UL17-15 | reverse complement strand
AATATCGAAAATAGATTGGAAAGACACAATAAAGGTCTTGTTGCATCCACAAAACATGGAGTACCATGGGATCTAATCATTACATTTAAAGTAGAGAATAGATCATTGGCATTGCTTTTGGAAAGAAAAATAAAAAAGCGAGGAGCAAAAAGATATTTAGAAGATAATCAGTTCGGGGTGTAGCGTAGCCCGGTTATCGCGCCACGTTTGGGACGTGGAGGCCGCAGGTTCGAATCCTGCCACCCCGACAAAAATGATGAATATCATAGAAAACTAAAACCTTGTAAATTTACGATTTATAAGGTTTTATGATTTTTTAGACTATCATTGAAATTGATCCGATAAACACGGATACTTAAAAGCGGGACACTATGCAAATACAAACTGGCCTTAACCCATGATTTTTGTTTTAATTACTGGAATGTAGTCTATCCTTGTTTTTTATGTAATGGAATTAACTTTTACTTAAAAACCTTACATATTCTTTTCTCATTTTATTAATGGTTTCCCTTATAACCTTAGTGTTCACAGAACTGTAACCCATAACTAGACCGTTTTTTTTACTTCCATCAATAAAGTATTTCGAATACGCGTGCGTTATAATTCCATTATCTGCAAAATGGTTTGAAATCTCAGTATCGTTTATTTTCGAATCTATTTTACCGATAAAGTGGAGTCCAGTATTTTTTGTGTTGATTGTAATTTCGTTTTCAAAATCATCATTAAAATGTTTTAAAAAGAATGCCTTACGTTCAAACGTGGCTTCGATCACTTTTCGTAAATGTTTGTTTAGGTAATCTTTTTCAATAAAGGTACTTAAGATATTCTGGGAAGCTGGTGGAACAAAACGGCTGGACTGTTTATATAGTCCAATTACTGTATCCAAAAGGTAATAAGGAACAATCATGTAGCCCATACGAATTGATGGGTGGAGCAATTTATTAAATGTTCCTAAATAGATAGTGCGCTGTTGCTTGTCTAAGCTGAAAATAGATGAAATTGGGTTTTCCCAATTGCTAAACTCGTGGTCGTAATCGTCTTCAATAACAAATGTGTTTTTTTTGCTGGCCCAGTTCAGTAGTTCAATGCGTCTGTTGAAACTCATTTTTATACCTGTAGGATACTGGTTTGAAGGTGTAGTGTAAACTAATTTTGGTTTTTGAGATTCCATATGTTTAAGGACAATACCTTCCTCATCAATATTTGTGCAATGAATAGTAGATTTAAGACTTTTGAATAGATTATAAGCCAAGGGATATGTGGGGTTTTCAATGACAACGTCATCGTTCTTGTCAATTAATGCATCTGCAATTAGCGATAAAGAATGTAAGGATCCGGTGGTAATAATGATTTGATCGGAATGGCATTCAATATTTCTGTACAGCTTTAAATAGTTTGAAATATTATCTCTTAAAACTTTTAATCCACCAGTTTCTGAATAAGAAAGTTGAGACGATTTTACGGTTCTCCAATAGTCATTTGTGATTTTTTTCCATTGATTAACAGGGAAAATATCCAAAGGGGGCAAACCAGGGCGGAATGCCACACCGGTATCTGACTTTGCGTTAATAATTTGTAGCCCTTTTTTGAAGGCCATCCCTCTTTTTGAGATTTTGGGATAGTTGCCTTTTTCAAATTGGACATTTAAATTGTACTGGATTTTTTTATTTTTTGACGTGCCAATATAGTATCCTGAGCCAACTTTAGAGGAGACATATTTTTCTAAAACCAATAAATCGTAGGCCTTTAAAACAGTACTTCGCGATATTTCTAAATCTCGAGCCAAAACTCTGGAAGGTGGTAGTTTAACACCATCTGGCAATGCTTTAGTTATGATGGCTTTTTTGAGAGAATCGTATAAATGAACATAAATATTTTTGTAATCATCCTTGTTTCCAAAACCATTATTATCCAAGATGCTTTTTATGTTGAAATGCATAATTGGTATGCTCTTTTGTTTAAAATTGGTATGTGCAATATAACCAATTTTTTAATTAATTTTATGATAACTAACTAAAACAAACTACAATAATATGGCAAGGTTGTCCTTTTTATTCCTGGGATTTCTTGTGTTTTTAGGTTGCTCTTCTGTAAAAACAGTCAGCTTTAAAACACCTATAGATACTCAGTCCAAACCCATAGAATATCAAATCAAAAAAACTTTTGAGCTAGAAGATTTGGGGATATATGCCAGTAATGAATTTGATGGAGCCAGACTAAATGGATTTGAAAAACTAAACGATAGTACTGCAAAAGCTATTATTGCTCCTGAAAATGAACCTATTAATCATAGTGCGTATTATGCATTTAAGGTATGGTCTGATACATCTAAACCGTTTTATATCAGATTTCAATATCCCGAGGAACATAAGCATCGCTATATCCCGAAACTATATAGAAATAATTCCTGGAGCATTCTTGATTCCACAAATGTTTATCGAAACGATAATACCGTAACCGTCAAAATAGAATTAAACAGCAAGCCCCTTACTATTTCGGCCCAAGAATTGAAAACTTATAATGATACAAAAGCTTGGGTAAACAATTTAATTTCGGGTAAGGATTATGTAACGCTAAAAAGCTATGGGACATCCATTTTAGGTAGGGATTTGCCCGTTTTAGATATTGGCATAGGTGATCCTAAAGGGAAAGATGTGGTGGTTTTATTAACGAGACAGCACCCACCGGAAGTTACGGGTTTTTATGCCTACCAATATTTTTTGGAAACCATTTTGGATGACTCCCAATTATCTAAGGATTTTCTTAGTCAATATCACGTTTTGGCATTTCCCATATTGAATCCCGATGGTGTGGATTTAGGCCATTGGCGACATAATGCAGGTGGTGTTGACACCAATCGAGACTGGTCGCAATACAATCAACCTGAGGTTAAGCAAACTGTTGAATTCATTACAAAATTTTTAAAGAAAAATAGGGCAAGGATCGTTTTGGGATTGGATTTTCATTCTACCTACAAGGACGTTTTCTATACCAACAATATTAGAAAAACGACTGCACTTCCAAACTTCATTGAAGATTGGTTTGTTGCTCTGGAAGAAAATATTCCAGACTACAAGGTAAATGAAGCTGCGGGCAATAGTACAAAACCAGTATCAAAAGGTTGGTTTTTATATGGACACAATGCCGTAGGCATAACTTACGAAATAGGAGATGCCACGCCCAAAGAAAGAATAAAAACTATTGGGAAGGTAACAGCCAAGGAAATGATGAAAATTTTAACTAAAGCAAATAATAATTAACTAAACTAAAAAGTATGAACAGAAAACTATGTGTTTCAATACTGGTGTTTATGATTTGTAGTGCATTTACATTCGCACAGCAAACTATAAATGGAACAGTAAAAGACAACAATGGCGTTCCCTTGCCGGGGGTTAATATTGTTGTCCAGGGAACTTCAACGGGGACGTCCACAGATTTTGACGGTAATTTCAGTTTAGAGGTAAACAAGGGAGCGGTTCTAGAAATAAGCTATTTGGGTTACCAAACACGACAAATTACAGTTGATAATCAAAGTGTAATTAATATAACCCTACAGGAAGACGCAGAGAGTCTTGCAGAGGTTGTTGTTACTGCGCAAGGGATTAGAAAATCTAAAAAGGCTTTGGGTTATGCCGTTACACAGGTAAAATCGGAAGAAGTGGAGAAACGTCCTGAGGCAGATTTGGCAAGAACACTACAAGGTAAAATTGCCGGGGTTAGCATTTCGCAAGCAGATGGGCAAACGGGTTCATCTTCGCCAATTAGGATTAGGGGTAATATTTCCTTAACACAATCCAACAACCCGTTAATTGTTGTTAACAATGTGCCTTTTAATGGACTTTTGCGCGATATTGATCCAAACGATATTCAAGACATGAGTATCCTTAAAGGGTTTAATGCCGCAGTACTCTATGGAAGCGAAGGTAGAAATGGTGTTATTTTAATACAGACCAAAAGTGGTAATGCTGCTATGGGCGAAAGTAAAACAACGGCTTCGTTTTCAACAACAGCATATACCAATACAGTTTCGCAATTACCAGAATATCAAAATTCCTTTGGACAAGGTCAGGCAGGAGCTTTTATACCAACATTTTTATCAGTGTGGGGACCATCGTTTGATGAGCTTGATGAAGTTGTTCACCCTTATGCCGCACTCGGTAATATTTTTCCAGAGTTTGATGGTGCTACCGTGCCTTATGAAGCAAAAAGGGGCAATGTTAAAAACATGTTCGAAACCGGTATCGGAACTATTTACGCCCTGAATGTTACCACCTCACAGGAAAAATTAGCTTACAGTATTTCAGCTGGTTATACAGATGAAAAAGGTATTCTCGCCAACAATGATTTAAAGCGTTTCAACATCGGAATAGGGGGCAATGCACAGGTAAGTGATAAATTAAACCTTTCAGCTACCTTAAACTATACCACCAGAAAGGTAAACAGGGTACAGTCTCAAGAAATTTTCAGACGTTCCTTTTACTTGCCTAGAAATATTGATTTAACTGAGCTACCATATCAAAACCCATTAACAGGAGAATCCGTGTATTATAGAAACGATACAAATCCACTTTGGGTGCTTAACAATGCCGGGATTGAGGATGATATAGTGAGGGTATTTGGTACGGTAAACGCCAATTATAAATTAAATGATGACTTTAACCTTACCTACAGGGTGGGTTACGATAGCGAACAACTGGACACCTTTGATTATTCAAATAAGGGAGGCTTCAATAATGATGAATTCAGAAATGGTTATTTAAATATTGATTACAGAAAGGAAGTAACCGTAGATCAAACAGTCATCTTAGGTTATAATAAGAATTTAACAGATGATATCAATCTGGAAGCCCAGGTAGGTGTCAATTCTAAGTTGACCAAAATTAAGAGATTGTCATCAGACTCTCAAGGACAAATCAATTATGGCTTTTTAAGACCAAGCAATTTTACGACTTCAGAATCTGGTTTTACTACCGAGGATGAAAATATTGCCGGTGTATTCGGGCAATTCCAGTTTGGCTATAAAAATTACTTATATGTTACTTTATCTGGAAGAAATGATTGGGGCAGTACGGTTGAAACAGAAAATCAATCCTTATTTTATCCAGGAGCTTCGGTTTCCTTTATTCCAACATCAGCGTTTGATTTTGGTGGAGATGTTATAAATTACTTAAAACTTAGAGGTGCTTATGCTACTTCCTCGGGTTATCCTGAAGCCTATAGAACAAGAAACACCCTTATTATTGATGCGATGCGTTTTGCGTCACCGGATGGAACGCTTCCAGTTACCAATAGATTCAGTAGGATTTTTGCCAATCCAGATTTAAAACCTGAACTGCACAAAGAATTTGAAATCGGTATTGAGGCCAAGTTGTTCAGAAATAGGGTGACTTTGGAAACATCGCTTTACAAGAGAATATCCGAAGACCAAATAGTAGCTTCTCCTTTATCCTTATCCACAGGGTTTGATGAGAAATTTATCAACCTTGGTAGAATTGATAATGAAGGTATTGAAATCGATTTAGGTATCGATATCATTAAAAATGAAAATTTTAGATGGAACTTCCGAAATATTTTTACAGCCGATGAATCCTTGGTTGTTGAAACTACCGAAACAGGAGCCAATATAAGACTTGATGCTGATGCCGACAGATGGGCCGTTGAAGGGCGTCCCATAAATGCAATCATTGGGGATTATGCACTTAGGGATGAAGAAGGAAATCTTTTGATTAGTGGCAATGGTTCCAGCACCCGTGTAGGAGAGGTAATTGTGAGCTCTGATGTTGGGATAGACCCAAAAGTAATTGGAGATCCAAACCCAGATTGGAGATGGACGGCCATTAACAGTTTTAGTTACAAAAACTTCACGTTTGGGGCTCAAATAGAGTATAGACATGGGGGCGATATTTCTTCAAGGTCTGTAGAAGATATGCTAGAGCGTGGCGTTACTCGGGATACTGAAAACAGAAATGGTTCTTTTGTGATTCCTGGTTTTTTGGCTGATGATGAATCAGGTGATATTCTTTTGGATCCTAACGGAAATAAAATACCAAATACCATCCAACTTAATGGATTGAGAACGGTATTCTCAAACTACTATAATGCGAATGATTTAAGTATGTGGGATGCTTCGGTATTCAGGATTCGAGAAATTTCGGTGGGTTATACCCTTGATAATAAAACAGGAAAGTTGCCTTTTGATAGAATCGACTTTAACTTGACAGGACGGAATTTATGGTACATAGCACCTAATTTCCCAGAACATGTGAATTATGATCCAGAAACCGATGGAGGTTTAGGTAGGAACAATGTACCTTCAACCAAACGTTTTGCTTTGGGTTTAACAGTAACATTCTAATTTAAAAGTGAGAACAATGAAAAAAACAATAAAATACATTAGTTTAGGCGTGGTCACTATTATGTTGCTTTTCGGTTGTGAGGTAACGAACTTCGACCTACTGGAAAATCCTAATTCTGTTACTCCAAATAGTGCAAACCCAGAATTTTTGCTTAATGAGATTCAATATTTGTTTCAGGAGTTAATGGAAGATATGATAGTAAATACGGATGATGTGATGCGTTATGAGGCCATGACAGATAGCTACGGCGATGTGGTGGACACAGACGTTTTAAATGCAGAATGGGAAAGATATTATGAAGCTTTACTGATTTCTAGAACTATAGATGACTTAGCGCAATCCGATTCCAATCTCTTATTTCATAATGCTATAAATAAATTATTGGTAGGCTACCTGACCGTTACTTTGGTAGATTACAACGGAAGTATTCCGTTTTCGGAAGCATCTAATCCAGAGCTTTTTCCTAGTCCAAAATTGGATAGTGGTATTGAATTATACCAAACCGTTTTAGCTGATATAGATCAAGCTATTTTGGATATAAACGCCGCCACTTTTGACGTGTCTTCAGATTTGTTTTATGGCAGCGATAAAGATAATTGGATAGCGTTTGCAAACTCTTTCAAATTAAGATTACTGGTGCAATCAAGATTGGCAAGTGGTGATTTAGGGGTTTCGAATGTTCAAGGTGAAATCAATGCACTACTTGGTTCAAATTTAATTGACAGTACCGAAGAAGACTTTCAATATCCCTATGCCGCGGTAATTGAGCCGGAAAGTAGACACCCATGGTACATTCGTGCCTATATCAACGGATTTTCCCAGTATATCAGCAATTATTTCATGTGGATGCTAAAAGATTCCAAATCTATAAGGGATCCGAGAATTCGCTATTATTTATACCGTCAATCTGATATTGATCCTTTTAGTGGCCCTCCATATTTGGCCTGCCAAGGTGATCCCGATGTGGATTTTTGCTATGTGGGCGACCAGTATTGGGGATTGGACCATGGTGAAGATAGAACAGGTAGAGGCGATAATTTATTCAGAACAGTTTACGGCATTTATCCAGCAGGGGGTGTTTTTGATGAAGATCAATTTATAAGCACACCTGATACCGCAAATTCTGGAGGCTCTGGAATATTGCCCATAATAACGGCATCATATATCAAGTTTTTATCAGCCGAATCCGCTTTAATCTTGGACACAAATGGAGACCCAGCTGTTTTATTGGAAGAAGCGATAAGGGCATCCATGGATAAAGTACTAAATTATGGTGATGTGAATTCAACGTTTGAACCAACCCAATCAGATGTGGATGATTACGTAAATGAAGTCATTACCAATTACAATGCCGCTTCATCGGATGAAGAACGATTGGACATCATTATTACTGAGTTTTATTTAGCTGGATTTGGGAACTCTATAGAAGCCTATAACGCTTATAGAAGAACTGGATATCCATCAAATATTCAAATTCCTGTCGGGGATGATAACCCTACGTTTCCCAGAAGTTTCCCTTATGCGGATGCCGAGGTGCAAACCAATGGTTCAATTTCCCAAAAACCTAACACCGACAAAGTGTTTTGGGACAAAAACCCGGATGGATTTATAAAATAATTTTAAAAAAATCAATTATGAAAAACATATATAAATATTTGCTTTGTTTTCTAGCGATTTTCGCCTGTGAAGATGACAAAAACCTGCTGGAAGATATTGCGGTTCGTGGAGGGTTTATTCAATTCAATGAAGTTCCTACTTTAGTTTTTAACATTCTAGAGTTAGATACCTCGACAATATCAGAACAATTGGTAGATCCAAATAATAATGCCACAAATTATGCCTTGGCACTATATTATGAAGATATGGTTATAAATGACTTTGTGGTTATAAACTCATTTCCGGCAGAACTCAATTTCACTATTAACGACATAGTTTCGGCTTTGGGAATAACCACAGCTGATATTGCTCAAAGCTCAAAATTTACGTTTGTTGCTACCGTAACAACGACAACTGGAGTGTTTTCTGGGCTTTCTCCAGATTTTGATGATAACAATGTAAATCAAGGAGGAGACTCAACGGTGCGTCTAAAATCCACAGGATTCCGTGACGCTATTGAATTTGATGTAACCTTTTTTACCCCGCCAGGAAGAACTATCAAAGGGACATCATTTGAGGAAGTCCCCGTAGGAGATGAAAACGCAACATATACACGCAATGGAGGTGCTAATGAAGCTGGGGATTTAGTTAATGGTGCTAATCCACCTTTCGTAGATTTTACTTCAACAGGTGGAGAAATTGGATTTAATTCTGAATTTGTCCCTGTTGATAATATAAGTACTTCTAGTTTAGGGTTTACATCAGAACGCATTGGCGTAACAGCCCCTTTAAGTGATGAAACAACAGATGATACTTTAGTGCCTTTCCCAGATGGCAACCAAGCTTTTCATATGGAAGACGCAGATGGAGCCATTAGAATTACTTTTGATACAGTAAATGTTCCCGCAGGTCAGGAAAACTCAGGAGTTTCTTTTCAATATTTTCTAAGAACAACAAGTTGGGAAACTTTAGACGGTATTAAGGCTTATGCAAATATTACAACCGATGCAGGAAGTGAAGTTATTCAAATACTTCACAAATTAGATGACGATGCTGAAGAGGTTGAAGGCGTTTGGAATACTGCTAATTCTGGGTTTCTCAAGGGTGTCAGATCTTATGAATTGGTCATTGAAATCCAATCCGGCCATGATACAGAGGACATTTATATTGATAATGTAATTGTATTCGAACCCGAAATTTAAACTTTTAACATTTAGTTTGTTTTAGTTGGGAGGTTGTTTTTTGATGTTTAAGCAGTTAAACAACCTCTTTTTTAAAAAATAGCAAATGAAACATATTATTCAAGTAGGTTTTGGTCCTTTAGGGATTAAGACGGCACAATATATTGCCAAAAAGGAAACGATAAAAACCGTTGCTGTGGTGGATCTAAACCCAGAAATGGCTGGCAAATCCTTGAACGAATTTTGTGCAACATTATCAGATGATGTTTATATTTCGCAAAGCGTTGATGGGGCTTTAAATCAACTTAATTTTAAACCAGACGTAGCTATTATTACAACGGTGTCGAGTTTAGAAAAATTAATTCCTCAAGTGGAAACTGTTGCCAAATACGGGATTCCGGTGATTTCAACCTGTGAAGAGCTATCTTACCCGTGGGACTTACAACCTGAACTCAGTAAAAAACTGGATGATATTTGTAAAGCTAACGATATTGCCTGTTTGGGCACAGGAGTGAATCCAGGTTTTTTAATGGATTATTTGCCTTCTGTAATGAGTTCAATTTGCAAGGACATAAAGCATATTAGTATTGAGCGTGTTCAGGATGCTACACCAAGACGAATTCCTTTTCAAAGAAAGATTGGGGCAGGATTGGATATGGAAGCCTTTAAAAAGAAGGAAGCTGAAGGTATGCTTCGCCATGTAGGACTTAAAGAATCGGTGTATTTACTGGCGAATAGTATAGGCTTAAAATTGGATAAAGTCACCGAGAGTTTAGATCCTGTAATTGCTGAGCAGGATGTAGCTTCTGAAGCGATAAAAGTAGCACAAGGGGAAGCGCGCGGTGTTGAGCAAGTTGCACATGGCTACGTTAATGGAAATTGCAAAATAAGAATGCATTTTAAGGCCGCGATAGGCGAGCCAAGGTCGTTCGATAGAATATCAGTTGAAGGAACGCCTAATTTTTCAACAGAAATTGATGGTGGGATTAACGGGGATATTGCCACATGTGCCATAACCATCAATTGCATCAATTCAATACTGAAGGCAAAACCGGGACTCCATACTATGGCAGATATTGGTGTGCCAGGATATATTAACTAAAAGAGCTTATTGTTTCAGTTATTTAAAACAAAACATGAAAAATTTAAGTTGTGTTCTCATTCTTGTGATTTTAGGATTTTCATGTGCTGAAAAGAAAAGCGCGAATACAGTTCATTTTGATAGCAATTTTGCTGGAGCAAGGCTGGATAGCGTTTCAAATAGTGGTAATGAAACATATGTAGCATACATTTCACCGGCTTTTGAGCCTGTAAATAAAAGTCCGTATTATGCCTTCTCCATTTCATCTGAAATTGAGAAAACCATTGAGGTTCAACTTAATTATGGAGCTTATAAACACCGTTACATTCCTAAGCTAAGTATGGATAAATCGTCTTGGAAAAAGATAGATGCCAAAAATATTAAGCTTGATACAATCAAAGGTACTGCCACTTTAAAGCTTGATGTGTCAAAGCAGAAATTATATGTTTCGGCTCAAGAAATTGAGACTTCAAAAGACACCTATGCTTGGGTTGATAGATTGGTTGCAAAACATTCCAATCTTAAAAAAGTGGTAGGCGGTAAAACGGCAAACGGCAATAACAATTATTGCATGGAACTTGAAAACTCGAAAATTAAAAGAGCGGTTGTACTCATTGCCAGACAACATCCTCCAGAAACACCGGGTGGCACGATTGGCTTTAAGGCTTTTTACGAAGCGTTATTATCAAATTCAGATGATGCCGAGGCCTTTCGGAATAATTTTAATCTTTATGCATTCCCTTTGCTAAATCCAGATGGTGCAGATATGGGACATTGGAGGCATAACGCCAATGGCAAAGATTTGAATCGTGATTGGATTGAATTCACACAACCCGAAACAAAAATGGTAAAAACCTATTTGGAAAAAAAGGTACTTGAAGGACAAAGCATTGCATTTGGTATTGATTTTCACACCTCGTATTCGGGGCCATATTTGTTGATTTTGGATTCGATTAACGAATCAAAAACAAAAGGCATTATTCCGAAATGGGTTGAAAACATTGAAAAGCATTCCGATTTTGAAGTAGAAACAAGACGGCGAAGTCAGGAACTGCCCTATTGCTATAATTATATTTATAACCAATTTGGAGCAGAAGCTGTAACTTATG
This sequence comes from Algibacter sp. 2305UL17-15, assembly GCF_040720935.1. Classification (NCBI taxonomy): domain Bacteria; kingdom Pseudomonadati; phylum Bacteroidota; class Flavobacteriia; order Flavobacteriales; family Flavobacteriaceae; genus Algibacter; species Algibacter sp. 2305UL17-15. The sequence goes on along the minus strand of NZ_JBFDAE010000016.1, from coordinate 3,358 downwards.
AAGAGGGTGATGAGATACATCGAACACTTGTTAAAAAAAGAGCCCGAGTATATGCCAATCAACTCATGAAAACTTTATTAAAAAACAATGAAACCCATGCGTTACAAAACTAATATCATTTATTACTTCATGATAATACTGGCTTTTTCGTGCGCAAAAGATAAAACCGATGCCGACATCCTCATTATAAACGGAACGGTTTACAATGGCGTGGATACAAAACCAAGTAATAATGCCATAGCCATAAAGGATGATAAAATCGTTTTTGTTGGAAATCCTTCAGAGGTAAATATTAAAGCACACAAAACAATTGATGCCATGGGGTTAATCGTATCCCCGGGGTTTATAGACCCACATACACATGCCGACAGGGAATTAAAAGATTCCGCAACATCCCATAATAAACCTTTTTTATTACAAGGGATAACTACCGTTGTTGTGGGTAATGATGGCGATAGTTTTTATCCAACGGAAAAATATCAAAAGCTATATTCTGAACAAGGTATAGGCACAAACGCTGTGCAACTTATTGGTCATCATGAGATTTTGGAGGCGGTTATTGGGAAAAGTGATGTGAAGCCAACTCCAGAAGAAATGGTAAAAATGCAAGAATTGGTGCAAAAGGAAATGGATGCCGGAGCCTTTGGGATGTCAACTGGATTATACTATGCTCCGGGAAGTTATACCAGTACAAACGAGGTCATTACCTTGGCAAAAATTGTTGCCGAAAACGACGGTATTTACGATACGCATTTAAGGGATGAAAGTTCAAACACCATAGGTTTGATAGCGTCGGTTCAAGAAGCCATAGAAATTGGCAGAAAGGCTAAATTGCCGATACATATCTCACATATAAAATGTTTGGGCGTAGATGTTTGGCATCAAAGTGATTCTGTTATAAAAATTATTGAAAACGCCAGAAACGAAGGTATTGAAGTCACCGCAAATCAATACCCTTACGATGCCTCGGGCACAAGCTTAAATGCGGCCGTATCGCCACGGTGGGCAGAAAGTGGAGGTAAGGATTCGTTGCTGTATCGTGCTTCCCATCCAAAGTTCAGGGACAGAGTTTTTAAGGAAACAAAAATCAATATTGCTCGTCGCGGAGGCCCTAAAAAACTACTGATAGTTAAATGTACGGACAGTACGTTTCTTGGGAAAACACTTCAGCAAATTGCGAAGTTATTGGATATGCCTGCGGAAGAAGCGGTTTACCCCATTCTTAAAACGGGTTACGTTCGTGTGGCTTCTTTCAATATGAATCCTTATGACATCCACAATTTCATGAAACAGGATTGGGTTGTTACGGGTTCGGACGGCAACACCGGGCATCCACGAAAATATGGTACGTTTCCTCGGAAATATCATAAGTACGTTAAACAGGATAGTATTATAGATATGGCAACCTTTATTAATGGTAGCACCTCAAAAACTGCTGAAATATTCAAAATTCCTAAGCGTGGAAAATTACAGAAAGGGTATTATGCCGACGTTATCATTTTTAACCCAAAAACGTTTAAGGATAAAGCAGATTACAAGGATGCTTTTCAATACGCCGAGGGGTTGGAATACAGCATTATCAACGGAAAGCTATCTGTTGAAAAGGGAACATACACCGGTGCATTAAACGGAAGAGTACTTAAAAAGAATTGATTATGAGTAAGCTAAAACTATCATTTCTATTGCTGGCGTTTTTGGTCTTTGGATGCAAAAATCAAAAACAACAAGATATTGCTCAAACCCTAGAAAACAAGGATATTGTTTCTTCAATAATTGAAGATAAAAATAGTTTTTATCACATTGATTTTGAAAACTATCCGAAGCAAAGAGCCAATCTACCTGTTGGTGTTTTCGATTCCGGAACGGGAGGGTTGACGGTTTTAAAGGCTATCGTCAATTACGATGAAAATAGTAATGAAACCCATCAAAATGGAAAGGATGGAAAAGAAGATTTTTTGAAAGAGTCCTTCATCTATTTGGGCGACCAAGCCAATATGCCTTACGGGAATTATTCCAAAGAAAACAAAGTGGATTTGTTGAACGAACACATCATCAAGGACGCCCAGTTTTTAATGAGTAATAAATACTATTCGGATGCCTCGGATGCTTCATTCAATAGCGACAAACAACCCGTAAAGGCTCTGGTGATAGCCTGTAATACTGCTACGGCCTACGGAAAAGAATACATAGAAGAATTTCTAAAAAAGGCAAATTCAAACCTAAAAGTAATAGGGGTAATTGATGCTGGCGTTCGAGGGACTTTGGCGAGCTTGGAAAAGGACGAAGATGCTATTATTGGTGTTTTGGCCACAGCCGGAACAGTAGCTTCAAAAGGATATCAGAACACAATTTTAAAGATGAAAGATGAGTTAGGTTATACCGGAAATATCGAGGTGTTTTCGCAAGGAGGTGTTGGTATAGCCGAAGCGGTTGATGAAGACCCAGACTATTTTGATAAAAATCTAAAGAAGCCTCGACAGGATTACAAAGGACCAAGTTTGGATGGAGATATTAAAATTGACCGGACTCTTTTCGATATTTATAATTTTGATTTCGATAATAGTAAGATGCTATGTGATACTGAAAAAGATGATGACTGCTCCGTCCTTCAAATAAATGATGCCAAGAATTATGTACGTTATCATTTAGTGACTTTGATGGAGCAAATCCGTCTTTCTAAAACTAGTAATAAATTGAAATCCATCATTTTAGGCTGTACGCATTACCCTTATATGACTGACGAAATTCATGATATTTTAAACGAACTTTACAATTATAACGGTAAAGATGGTGATTTTATGTACCGAGATGTTATGGCAGAAAACATTAAGCTGATTGACCCTGCGGTGGATACCGCCAAAGAACTGCACGATTATTTAAAAACGGAATCGCTATTCAATCCCAATGGAAATATCAAGGACAGCGAATTTTACATAAGTGTTCCAAATAAAGAAAACCCAAATAATAAAATTGATGCCCAAGGCCGTTTTCCGTATGATTATAAATATGGTAGAAATGCACACAACATTCAAGAATATGTGAAGGTTGTGCCTTTTAGCAGGGACAATATTTCCTATGATATCTTAACCCGTTTTCAAAAACAGATTCCGTATGTATATCAATTAATGCAGAATTTTAATCAGAATAACGAAAAGACAAAACATTTAAAAAACAAAATATAGTGAAGTTTACTTTCAGAGATAGTTATAAACATGTTTTTTATGCCATTCTATTTTTGTAACTATTCAGCCTATCATAAAAAACTCATGGTTATTAACAAATTGAGTTTTGTTTTTTAGAAAAACAGCTGTGTTGTTAACATTTGTTGGTTATTCACTAACAACTATGTGCTTGGTTT
>NZ_JBFDAE010000015.1:0-105010 GCF_040720935.1 Algibacter sp. 2305UL17-15 | reverse complement strand
TCCGATTGGCTTACCGCGTAGCTGATCGTGTACGTAAAGGTCTCCCCTACGGACAGTATCCCATCGGCCGTGCCGCTCTCCGTTGCCGCACTCAACGTGCCATTGCTCCCGTCCGGAAGCACGTCGCTCGCCGTCACTCCCGTCAATGCAATGTTGCCATCGTTGGTAACGACTATCTCGTAGCCCAATGGGCCGGGCGAGGTGATCGGGTCCTGTCCCGATACCTGTGTCTTGGATATCGTAAGGCTCGGTGTCTTTGTGATCGGGGTCTCCGCCGTATCGCTCTCCGCAGTCGGCAGCTCGTTCGTTACAACGCTCGCCGTATTGGTAAGGCTAGTGTTGTTGTCGATATCCGATTGGCTTACCGCGTAGCTGATCGTGTACGTAAAGGTCTCCCCTACGGACAGTATCCCATCGGCCGTGCCGCTCTCCGTTGCCGCACTCAACGTGCCATTGCTCCCGTCCGGAAGCACGTCGCTCGCCGTCACTCCCGTCAATGCAATGTTGCCATCGTTGGTAACGACTATCTCGTAGCCCAATGGGCCGGGCGAGGTGATCGGGTCCTGTCCCGATACCTGTGTCTTGGATATCGTAAGGCTCGGGAGACAAGTATCTGCAAGACAATTTGTAGTGTCCGTATCTCCTGTTCTATCTGAAAGTTCATTAGCTGTTCCGTCAAAAGCTCCTCCATTATCTATCCATTGATAGTGTACTACTTCATCATCGGCTAATATTGCATTGGTTAAATCTCCATTTAAAAGATATGTTCCAACTACACCTGCATCGTTTTGAAGATAACCATCATCCTCAGCAATACCATTACCTTTTCCTAAATGGTTATTGTCTAATACAATTGGCGCACATAGCGGATATGTAGATCCAGCTTTTAGATCAAAACATATATCTAAAACATGAACCGCAGTACCTGATAGTGCTAACGGACTAGATGCTGCACCGTCAATAATATTAAACTGTGCAAAAATACCATCAGTAGATGAAAAGCCAAATACCCCACCAAAAACTGAAGCACTTTGGTTAAAACCACTCTCAGTATAACCAGTTGCTAAATTTTGGATAGATACATTTTCTAAAAGATTACTATCATAAAAAAAGCGCATCGTAGATGTGCCTAATATTGGTGATTGACTTCCGTCATCAATTGATACCATCAAAGGGTAACAAAGTTGAACTGTTGTTCCACATGTAATTTGGGGTTCTCCGACGCTCCATTCAAGCACCCTTGCTTGGGAAAACACTTGAAAGGACACTAGGATAGCTGCTATTAATAAAATAGTTCTTTTCATCATTTAAAAATATATTGGTTAATTAATCATTCTTACTATTAAAAATTAACTTTTGAAAAAGGTATTAAATGAATTTTCAATTAATACTTAACAAAATGACTCTTGGAGCGAGTTTGCATTAAAAATATAGATACAATATTCTTGTTGCTATTTTAAACAAATAGTAAGTAAGGTAGAATTGAGAGGGCAAAAGCAATTTTACAATTTAATTTTTCAGGAAACTTATAATTTAGATTTAGTAGAACACAAAACATTCCATATACGCTAGACCCTAAATATCTTCCAAAAATTTCATTAAAATTGGCTCAAACAAAATTTCATGTTCTGTTCTATCCAATTCACAAAACTTTAACAAATTATTCTTTTTGTAAAAATTCACATTTATTTTAACAATAACTCAAAAAAAACATAGGTTTAATTATTTTTTTGAGATAGTGAATATCTTTGAAAATTATCAATAACCCCTCTTTTAATCGACCTAGGTAATTTTTAATCGATTAACGATATTTTTCTTATAATATAGAATTATTTTAGTTCTAGATTTTTTATAAAAGAAATCTATGACTTATAATTAAAATAATCTTTATCTTACATTTTATAATCTATATTATTACTATTGCTGTTCAACGACTTTTTAGTTTGAACAGAAAAAAATCCAAGTATTAAATTTCACTTCTCTTCTGAATTCGAACAAATTACAAATGCACTTTATCGAAAATTATGCCTTATGCTTATTTTTTTAGCTTTTAAAACTAATTTTTAGCCGTTGGCAATCATCTCATTATACATTTAACAACACTACCCATCTAATCTTAGAATGGTATGATCAAACCCAAAATTGATAAGACCATGGAAATTGAATCAAAAGAATTTAGCAATAAAGATATTGCCGTAACTTACGATCCCTGTGCATGCACATTGTCTGGTACCTGCGCCAAAGAATTGTCTCATGTTTTTAGCAATAAGATTATACCTTGGATCAACTTAGATGATGGTAAAAAAGAAGAAATTATTAAACAAATAAAAAAATGTCCTTCAGGTGCTTTAGACTATTACCTAAGGACAAAAAAGAAAGCTATTTAATTGAATGACAGTAGTTCTGTTAAAGCAAAAATCTTTCACATTATTTGAAGGATTTTTTTGTTTTGGAACATTCAGAATGTAAGCCCATTTAGAAAATACAACTATAAAAACTCCGAGAAGTTTCACAAAAACTGGCTGAGTTTTATTTTTTCAAGCAGACATATGCTGAACACCAACCCAATAGAACATACTCAGGTTCTGTAAGCTCGCGAGGGTTGTATGTGATTAAAAACACATTACCAGCAATGGTTTACATTGAATTGGGAAATATTAAAAGCAAAAAAGACCAAAAACGAATTATTAATTATGAGAATAGGGATGCTTTGGCAAATTGGATTTTTGGTGGGTTGGTTGTGGATTTTGATGTGCGTGAAAACAATTAAAATATATTTTATTTTACTTATATTTTTCTGTCATAAGAAAAGGAAATTCATAACGAAGTTGTTGTTTCTCATTTAGAAATTCTTCCATATTAGTATATCTGATTTTTTCGTTATCAAATTTCAATTCAACTTTACTATTTTTTTCTCTTAACGAATCTATTGCAGCTAAATGATAGGATAAAACAGTTATATAATCTTGATATTTAGTATCGGAGTTAAATTCATATTGAAAAATAATATTTTTATTAATCTTGCTTTCAAAATTTTCAATCAATTTATTTTTTGAAATTCCAACACCATTAATCAACAAGTCTTTACCAATTTGCACTATTATAGTGTCGTTTGGTTTATTATTCTCATCTGTTTTGAAAAAACGTGCTTTTCTTAGATAGTAGCCACTTAAAACATCAAATTCTTGATAAGATTTATCTTTCAATTTAATTTTAATTCCATTATTCGAAAATCGGGTAGCGCTTAAATCTTTTTCAAATGTTGCCCAAATTAGATAGTTTATGTCAGCTTTCTTTACTTGGTCTTCAATCAATTTAATAGTTTGCATTTTAGTATCTTTAAATGCAGATACTCTAATAGCCATTTTTTCTTGATATGGCTCGTAAAGGTTACCTTTATATTCAATAAAATCCAAATAAGAATCGTTTAGATAGTTTTCATGATAACGAAATGAAAGTTTCAATCTATCTTCTTCTTTTAGATAGACGTCACTATAATAATCAAAAAAAGAAACATTGTTATACTCAGATTTTGGCAGTTCAATTAAAGGCTTAAACTTCAATTGATTCTTATCTAAATGCTCATAATCAATAAGCTCAAAATTTGATAAGCCATAAGAAAAAGTCATGAATAGTATAAAATGTACTATCATTATTTTAAATCGCTTTCTTCTTAACACTAAACTTAGTGTTTTCCATATTTCAAGATATAGTACTATTATAAGAATTATTATAAAACCGATAAATTCAGGTAGAAAATTAAAATCTGTAAAAGACATTGAAAAAATTCCAATGATGTAGCTTATTTTTAAAAACCAAAATGCAAAAGATGAATTCAAAAATAATTGGTCATTTATTATTCTTCTATTTTTAATTTGCTTTTTCCCAAAACAATGATTTGTTCCTCCTAGAATAATACTTATGGCTATTGAATTTCCAAAAATTAATGACAATGCAGCAAAAAACCAATTATAAATATTTCTCTCATTTTCATTTAAGATATTAGGTAAGTGTCCAAAACCACTAGACATCAATCGAATTGACTCTCTAACCAAATATGCAAATCCATAAATAGCAAATGCGTATGCAAGACCAATTAAAACACCTAAAACAAGACGCTCAGTTGAAATATTACTGAAATTTATTGAAGAATCATAAAAACGCCTTTTTAATTTCATTTCTTGATGTGTATAAACTATAAGTATTATTTCTATTTAAAACGTTACAATTTATACGAAATAGATTCCTGCCTTCGCAGGAATGACAAGATTACTCAATCAACCCCTTAACCTCCTCAAAATCCAAACCACCATAATTACCGGAACTCATCAACAACAACGCTTTATTATCAAAATTCTGAGAAAACAGAAAATCTTTAAAATCGTCTGGATTGGTGTAAATAATTAAATCTTTACGCTCAAAAGCTTCTGCAATTTGTTCGTGGGTTACTTTGTCCAGTTTTTTAATTTCCACGGCATGTGGCGAATAAAATACTACAGCAACATCGGCTGCATCTAGTGCGCCTTTATATTCTTTTAAAAATTCAGCGTTTAAACTACTGTAGGTGTGCAATTCTAAACACGCCACTAAAGTTCTGTTTTGGTATTGTTGTTTTACGGCTTTTGTTGTTGCTTCTACTTTACTTGGAGAATGTGCAAAATCTTTATAGGCAACACTCGTTGTGCTTTCTGCTATTTTTTCTAAGCGTCTGCTTGCGCCTTTAAAGGTTGCAATGGCTTCGTAGAAATCGTCTTCGTCTATGCCCATGTGCTGACAAATCCATTTTGCGCCTGCCAAATTATTAAGGTTATGCTTTCCGAAAACTTCAATTGGCAAATCGCCTTCTGGAGTTTCTAAAAGTGTTTGTCCGTTTTCAACCCTATATTCTGGAGTTTTATAGGCTATTTTTCTAATGGTGTTTTCGCTTGCTTCCACTACCCGCTTTACTTCCGGGTCTTCTTCGTTGTAATTTATATTGCCACCATTAACGATAGAATCTACAAAAATGCTAAACTGCTCCACGTAATTTTCATAGGTTGGAAATACATTGATATGATCCCAAGCAATCCCACTCAACAAGGCAATATTTGGTTTGTACAAATGAAATTTTGGACGCCTATCTATAGGCGAACTTAAATATTCATCGCCTTCTAGAACTATAAAATCGTTTGTTTCTGTGAGTTTTACCATCACATCAAAACCTTCTAATTGTGCGCCAACCATATAATCTACATCTCTGTCGTGGTAGTGCATGACGTGCAAAATCATTGAGGTAATGGTTGTTTTTCCGTGACTTCCACCGATAACTACTCTGGTTTTATGTTTTGATTGTTCGTACAAAAACTCTGGATAGCTGTAAATTTTAAGTCCTAATTCTTGGGCTTTTAATAGCTCTGGATTATCCTCTTTGGCATGCATGCCTAGAACTATAGCATCTAAATCTTTTGTGATTTTTTCTGGATACCAGCCGAAGGTTTCTGGTAATAAACCTTTGGCATCTAATCTAGATTTTGAGGGCTCAAAAATGGTATCGTCACTTCCGGTTACTTTGTATCCTTTATTGTGTAGGGCGAGTGCTAAATTGTGCATTGCGGCACCACCAATTGCTATAAAATGTACGTTCATGACACAAATATCAAACTACGAACATCAAATTCCAAATTATTTGTTAGTTGTTTCACAGAAGTTCACGAGAATTATTTTTGTCGCGCAAAGGCGCTAAGACGCAAAGTTAATAAACCATAATGATTGTAAATTGTTTCACAGAGATATGCAGAGAGTTCGCAAAGATTCACAGAGAATTTCAAACTGTAAACTTCAAATGCGACTGCGACTGCGACTGAGACTGCGACTGAGACTGCGACTGCGACTGCGACTGCGACTGCGACTGCGACTGCGACTGCGACTGCGACTGCGACTGAAAACTAAAAATTATCTCGCAAAGACGCAAAGGCGCAAAGTTAAAAAGACACGAATTTACACAAATAGCCTAATTTACTGTAAACCGCGAATGCGACTGCGACTGCGACTGAGACCGAGACTGAGACTGCGACTAAGACTGCGACTGAAAACTAAAAACTATCTCGCAAAGACGCAAAGGCGCAAAGGAGCAAAGTTAAAAAGACACGAATTTACACAAATAGCCTAATTTACTGTAAACCGCGAATGCGACTGCGACTGAGACCGAGACTGCGACTGAGACTGCGACTGAGACTGCGACTGAAAACTAAAAATTATCTCGCAAAGACGCAAAGGCGCAAAGTTAAAAAGACACGAATTTACACAAATAGCCTAATTTACTGTAAACCGCGAATGCGACTGAGACTGAAAACCACGACTGAAAACTGAGACTGAGGCTGTGACTGTGATCGAAAGCTGAGACTCTAAATTATAAGCAAAAAATATTTGACACGGATTTCACGGATTTTCACGGATTAGTATTTGCTCTAATTTGTTTCAAGGAAACTCACAGAAAAACTCTTAAAATTTCAAGCTTTCAAATGTGACTGAGATTAAATCTTCAAAATCCGCTCTTTCTGTTCCTTAAACGGTTTAATTTTCGGAAGTTCGGCAATGGCTTTGTTGATGTGTTTTAATGCAATTTCTTTATCACTTTTGTGAGTATAAATTTGCGCCAAACGGTAGTGTGCCCAAGCCTTTGGAACACCGTCTTCGGCTGAATAATTATCTAAATAAATTTGAAGGCACTTTTCGCCTTTTTCTAATTCTAAATTATACTCTGCGGCGACTTTACCTATTTGATAATGCAATGCATTTCGCTGATGTTTTTTGTGGGCTTCCTCTATAGTTGCAATTGCCTTTTGCGGTTGTTTTTTGGTTTCGTAGAATTTTGTCAATTTATCGAAACAGGTTAAAGAACCGCCTTCTTTAATCGCCATCTTATAATATTTTTCGGCTAACTCTGGCTCATCGTCATATTCATAAACATAACCTTTTGCGAGATAGCCATCTACTTTTGAAAGGTTTTCCAGTTCATCGGCATATTTCAACGATTTGCTTTTACTCCCGCCAATAATCCCTGGGAGCTGTATGTATAATTCTACCAATGCCCAACGTGCATTGATGTGGCTTTTATCCAATTCGGCAGCTTTTATAAATGCATTTTTTACATCGCCTATAAAGCCAATAGCTTTGAATTTATTCTCTAGGGCTTTCATACCCAAAACACCACCGTATTTGTAATGATAGTTGGCTGTTTCAGGTTTTGCTTCTACTAACTTTTCGTATTCGTCAATGGCGTCGTTCCATTTTTTTTGATGTCCGTAAGCATCCCCTAAAAGCTCAATGGCCTCTAAATTGTCAGGGGCTTTTTCTAAATATTTTTGAATTACAGTTTCAGCTTTTTTAAACTGTTTTTGCTTAAAAAGCGTTTCTACTTCATCCAAATTACTTTGAGAGAAGCTTAGAATAGGTAGTAAAATAAGGAGCACGATATGTTTCATAACATCACAAAAATAACTTTTTATGGACAATTATGTTGAACCAAATAACAATATTAATGCCACGAATCGCACAAATTTTTACTAATTTTTTAAAAATCTAAAGATTTTTATATTCGTGGCAATTCATAAAATTCGTGGCTCAAAATTTAGCATTTCATTAATACTCAAAACGACTATTTTACCCACAAAATGATTAACTTCCCTCACTCAACGCTACCTTTCACGCATTTATCATTTTTTGGAATGGCTTTTGAATGTAGTTTAGAGACAACATAAAACCAATACTGAAATGAATTCAGCACACATAAAGCATTCACTTTTCTTAGTTATGATATTATTATTTTCAACCTTTTCCAATGCGCAAAACTCTAATTATGAGGATTTATGGAGCGAGGTCGAAAAATTGGAGAATAAGGGCTTACCAAAATCTGCTTTGAAAATTGTAGAGCGTATTCAAACCAAAGCTAATACTGCTAAAAACCATCCGCAATTAATTAAAACCATGCTATTTAAGAGCAAATATGCTTTGATTATTGAGGAAGATGCGCAATTGAATATTATTAATGATTTCAAAACTGCGATTGCCGAAAATGAATTCCCAGTAAAAAATGTATTAGAAAGTATTTTGGCGAATTTGTATTGGCAATATTTTCAGCAAAACAGATGGAAATTTTATAACCGTACCAAAACTTCTGAAAAAGTAGATAAAGAGGACTTTAGAACATGGGATTTACAAACGCTTTTTGATGACATCCATAAGCATTACCAAAAGTCGCTAAACAATGGTTTATTACTGCAATTAGAACCTTTGGATAAATATGATGCGCTTTTAAACACACAAAAAGATTCTAAAATTTACAGACCAACCTTGTTTGATTTTTTAAGTCACACAGCATTAGAGTTTTATAAAACGAACGAAACACATATTACCAAACCTGCATATAAATTTGAAATTGATAATCCGGAGTTTTTAGCCGATGCTGAAACATTTTCTGTTTTGAAAATTGAATCTAAAGATGAAACATCACTTCAATTAAATGCTCTAAAAATTTATAAGAGTTTAATTCGGTTTCATTTAAAAGATGAAAAGCCTTTCGCTTTAGCCGCTATAAATATTGAGCGTTTAAAATTTGTAAACCAACATGCTACGTTTGATGACAAAGAAACACTTTTATTAGAATCTCTTAAAAGTGAAAGCAAGCGTTTAAATTCTCGTGAAGTTTCCGGTTTATATGATTTTGAAATTGCTTCTATTTATTATCAACAAAGTCAGCAATACCAAGCAAAAATTGGAGAAGAAAACCGCTGGAAAGCCAAAGAAGCTCTAGAAATTTGTAACAAGGTCATCTCTAAATTCCAAAAAAGTAAAGGTGCTGAAAAATGTGCTGTTCTAAAAACTCAAATTGAGCAACCATCACTCCAAATTGCTTCGGAAGCTTTTTTACCGATTGATAACCCTGCACGTATCTTAGTCAGCTATAAAAACTTAGATTTTATTCAATTTAAAGCTTATAACTTATCTGAAAAACAATTTGAAAAATTTAATAAAACTTACAGACAAAATGAGCAATGGGCTTTTATCCAAGAATTAGATGTTTCCGAATCATGGGCTAATTCACTTAAAAACGAACATGATTTCCAAAGACATTCAACTGAAATAGTGATGTCCAAGTTACATAATGGCAGATATTTAATAGTGGCAACAACGAAAGGTGCGAATGAGAACAATTTTGCGTTCGCCCATGTTCAAGTCACAAATTTGGCTTTAGTTGAAAGCGAAACTTCCCAGCATAAAATATTTCAAGTTATTGATAGAACTAATGGTGCGCCAATTGTGAATGCTGATGTGGTCATGTCCTATTTCCCGAGAGGTTCAAGAATTAAAAAAATAAAAGATTACCGCTCTAATGCTTTAGGAGAAATTAAAGTTGAAAAAAGCCATAGTTGGTATAGAGATGTAAACTTAAAAGTGAAAAACGGTAATGATGTTGCTTATTTTGGCGATTATTATTTGAATCAAAAATATAAAGACCGAAAGCAAAGCATAAGTTATACATCTTTTTTATTTACCGACAGAAGCATCTACAGACCAGCGCAAACGGTTTATTTTAAGGCTATTGCGATGAAAACTGAAGATGGAAAATCTGAGGTTTTAGAAAACGAAAACATAAACACCACACTTTATAACGTTAATGGCGAAAAATTAAAAACACTAAATTTTAAAACGAATGAATTCGGGTCGGTTTCAGGGGAATTTATTTTGCCTAATAATGGTCTAAATGGTCAATATCGCATTGAATTAAATGCTGATATAAATCATTTTTCAAGAAACAACACCTATTTTTCAGTCGAAGACTACAAACGACCAAAGTTTGAAACCAAATTCAAGCCCATTACCGAAACCTTTAAAATCAATGATTCCGTTACCATAAAAGGTAATGCTTTAGCGTATGTTGGAAGCAATATTAGCGATGCCAAAGTGGTATATCGTGTACATAGAAAAGTAGAATATCCACGTTGGTATTTTTGGTATAGACCTTATGCAAATAGTGAGCCTCAAGAAATCACACACGGCGAAAGCATTACAAACGACAAAGGCGAATTTGAAATTACTTTTAAAGCCATTCCAGACCAAAGTGTTGACAAAAGCAGTCTGCCTATTTTCAACTATGAAGTTACTGCCGATGTTACCGATTTAAATGGCGAAACCCGAAGTGCTACAACCCTTGTAAATGTTGGGTATCATGCATTAACAGCTAATTTAAGTATCGATGACCGCTTAGATAAAACTAAAAAAGACCATAGCGTTACCATTGATACCAAAAACTTAAATGGCGAATTTGTACCTGCAAAAGGCACTCTTAAAATGTATAAATTTGAAGCGCCAAATTCGGTATTACGACCTCGTCCGTGGGCTGCTCCAGATTATCAAGAGATTTCTAAAGAAAACTTTAAAAAGTTATTTCCGCATGATGCTTATTCCAATGAAGACAATTCTAATAATTGGAAAAAAGGCGTATTGGTTTTAGAAAAATCGTTTAATACTAAAGATTCAAAAACCATTGCACTTGGTAAGCTTAAAAAATGGGCTTCTGGTAAATACCTGATTACCCTCGAAAGCAAAGATAAGTTTGGGCAATTGGTAAAAGATGAAGTTAAAACAACCTTATTTAATGATGATGATAAAGCTCCGGCAGACAATCAACTCATCACAATGTCAACAGATAAATCGTCTTATAATATAGGAGACGTTGCCCATGTTACTTTTGGTTCGGCTGCCGAAAATATAGCAGTAACTGTTTCAGTAGAAAAGGATAAAAAGATTATTAAAACTGAAATTATCACTTTAAATAATACTAAAAAAACCATTTCGGTTCCGGTTAACGCAAATGATTTGGGTGGTTTTGCCATTCATTACAGTTTTGCTTTTGCAAATAGTTTTCAGTCGGGTTCTGAGTTGATAGCTGTACCCTATCCAAAAACTAATTTAGAGATTGAAACCCTCACGTTTAGAGATAAGTTACAACCTGGAACTGATGAAACGTGGCAATTTAAAATCAAAGGTCCTTATGGCGATAAAGTAAGTGCCGAATTATTGGCTAGTATGTATGACGCCTCTTTAGATCAATTTAAATCGCATGCTTTGAATTTTAATCCAATTAATAATCCAACATATTATACTCATAGAAATTCAAGAGCGAATCAAAGTTTTGGAAATGAGAATTTTAGAATTTATCAAGATAGATTTCGTGGGAATTATACGCATCAAGGGTATGACCAATTGAATTGGTTTGGGTTGTTTTTTGGGAATAATCGCAATTTTAGAATAAGAGGAATTTCGACTTTATCTAGAGCAAACTCAGTTACTCCTGCTGCTCCAGAAATGATTGAAGTCGTAGAAGATGAGATGGAAGTTGATGAAGTAGTATTTATGAGTAATAAATCTATTCAAAAAACATTAAATGATTCAGAAGCAAGTAAATATTATTTGGGAATTATAAATAATGATAAAGCGTTAAATTCTATATCCAAAGAAGAAGCAAAAAAATTACTAGATTCATTAAATGATTCTGAAAATATTGAACCAAACTTCGGCAACATCAAAATCCGTAAAAACCTTCAAGAAACTGCCTTTTTCTTTCCGCAGTTAAAAACAGATCCTGAAGGCAACATAAGTTTCAATTTTACAACTCCCGAAGCTTTAACCCAATGGAAACTGCAATTATTGGCGCACACCAAAACTTTAGAAAGTGCCACTAAAACATTAACTACGGTTACTCAAAAAGAGTTGATGGTTATTCCCAACGCACCACGTTTTTTACGTGAAGGCGATAAAATTACCATAAGTACAAAAATTGCAAACCTTACAGAAAAACAACTTTCAGGACAAGCAAAATTAATTTTAACAGATGCTATTTCAGGAAAAGATATTTCCGCAAACTTGCTCAATCCTCCCCCTTCGGGGGAGATGTCCGAAGGACAGAGGGGGAAGGGGGCATTTACTGTCGCTGCTTCTGGCAACACCCAAGTATCATGGAATTTAAGCATCCCTGATGACATTCAAGCAGTAAAATATAAAATAGTTGCTAAATCGGGCGATTTTAGCGATGGCGAGCAAAATGCATTACCTGTATTATCAAACAGAATGTTGGTTACTGAAACCTTACCGATGTGGATACGAAGTAACCAAACAAAAACATTCACTTTAGATAAACTAAAAACCAATACCTCAACGACACTTAAAAATCACAAACTAACTTTAGAGATGACGTCCAACCCTGCATGGTATGCGGTACAGGCATTACCCTATTTAATGGAATATCCCTACGAGTGCAATGAGCAAACGTTTTCGAGATATTACGCCAATGCATTGGCGAGCCATATTGCAAATTCTAATCCTAGAATTCAGGAAGTTTTCAACCAATGGCGCAATACGGATGCTTTATTGTCTAATTTGGAGAAGAATGAAGACTTAAAGTCCATATTAATTCAAGAAACGCCGTGGTTACGAGATGCACAAAGTGAAACAGAACAGAAAAAACGTATCGCTTTATTATTCGATTTAAATAAAATGAATAATGAATTGCAATCGGCTATTAATAAACTTAAAAGCAATCAAATGGCTTCTGGCGGCTGGTCATGGTTTAAAGGCGGTTATGAAAACAGATACATTACACAACATATTATTTCGGGCTTCGGACACTTAAATAAGCTGAATGTCATTCAGAGCGATAGCGAAGAATCTATGATTAGAAAAGCCATCAACTACCTCGACACCCAATTCATAAAAGAATATAATGACATTAGAAAATACGATGCAAAAGCCGACTTAAGCAAAGACCATTTAAGCCATACACAATTGCATTATTTATACATGCGAAGCTTCTTCCCTGAAATTTCAAAATCAAAAGAAGTGGAAAAAACAATCGATTACTATCAAACTCAAATTCAAAAATATTGGTTAAGTCGTTCCTTATATTCAAAAGGATTGATGGCCTTGGTATCACATCGAAATAATGATGCTAAAACAGCTTTAAAAATTTTAAAATCACTAAAAGAAACAAGCATCACTTCGGAAGAACTGGGCATGTACTGGAAGTCCAACACCAATTCATGGTATTGGTACCAAGCACCTATTGAAACACAGGCTTTATTAATTGAAGCTTTTTCAGAAGCAGGAAATGTCATTCAGAGCGAAGCGAAGAATCTTGAAACCATCGATAACCTAAAAATATGGTTGCTCAAAAACAAGCAAACCAATAGATGGAAAACCACAAAAGCTACAACCGAAGCTGTTTACGCGCTTTTACTACAAG
This sequence comes from Algibacter sp. 2305UL17-15, assembly GCF_040720935.1. Lineage (NCBI taxonomy): Bacteria > Pseudomonadati > Bacteroidota > Flavobacteriia > Flavobacteriales > Flavobacteriaceae > Algibacter > Algibacter sp. 2305UL17-15. The sequence goes on along the minus strand of NZ_JBFDAE010000015.1, from coordinate 91,731 downwards.
GTAGCGATTGGCTAAGCGTAACAGATATGGTTGATGTGGTTATCGGCGGACAACACATTGCACCTTCAAAACTAGAAGGTGTTAAAGTTGAAGCCGGAACTGGTTATTATAAAACTTCATGGTCTTCATCTGAAATTGAACCAGAAATGGGAGAAGTTCAAATCACTAAAAAAGGAGAAGGAATTGCATGGGGCGCATTGTACTGGCAATATTTTGAAGATTTAGATAAGATCACTTCAGCCGAAACACCTCTTAATTTAAAGAAAAAGCTGTTCCTTAAAACGAATACCGATACAGGTGAAGAAATTTCAGAAATCACTCCTGAAACTAATTTAAAAGTTGGCGATTTGGTGAGAGTTCGTATAGAATTACGAAGCGACAGAAACATGGAATTTTTACACATGAAAGATATGAGAGCCTCAGGATTAGAACCTGTAAACGTCATTTCAAAATACAAGTGGCAAGATGGTTTAGGCTATTATGAAAGCACAAAAGATGCCAGTACAAACTTCTTTTTTGATTATTTACCTAAAGGCATTTATGTGTTTGAATACGATTTAAGGGTGAACAATGCGGGCAGTATGAGTAATGGTATTACAACAATTCAAAGCATGTATGCTCCAGAATTCAGTAGCCATAGTGAAGGCATTAGAATTTCAGTAGAATAATCTTTACAAGACCTGTCAGGTTTTAAAAACCTGACAGGTCTAAAACATTCTGTTAGTTAGTGCGCTTTGTCTAGACAAAGTGCAAGATAGTTTTATTTACAATTAGCTATCTTTCAAATTACTAACTAATACATATAGCATTATGAATTCAAAAATTTTTATGGTTCTAAGAATACTTCTTGGACTGTTCGTTTTAATGTTTGGAGCTAACAAATTAGTTCCTGGAGGGTTTTTACCAATGCCAGAATTATCTGGTGACGCAGGCGCTTATTTTGGAGCGTTATCAAATTCTAAAACCTTATTACTAGTTGCCATTGTTGAAGTTATTGCTGGTTTGGCTTTAATTTTCAACAAGTTTGGTGCTTTAATGGCATTAATTTTAATGAGTGTTTCTGTAAATGCATTTTTATTTCATGCAGTTCTTGATCCAGATGGTATTGGCGGATCTGTAGTTTTGATTATATTGAACGTTGCTGTTCTTTATGGATATAGAGAGAAATACAAAGCTTTACTCAATTAACCTGGCTTAAAGGTCTTTTATTTAAGCTAATTGTCATATTGAGCGCAGTCGAAATACATTAATATTCTATATTTAAAGGTTTTCGACTGTGCTGAAACTGACACTCTTAATTCCTTTTCATACGCTCTCTTTTTTATTTTCTTAACTTTGCATAGTTATAATTCAATGAAACATGTATTACTGTTGCCCCAAAATTGGTAATTACATTAAAATACAATGCCTACTAATACTCGTTTTTAGTATGCTTTCATGTGCTTCAAAAAAAGATGCCGTTCCTAAAGACATTGTTATAAATGAAAATCCCAAACTCCTGTTTTTAAATTACACGATTTCCAAAACTGCTTCTGGCGAAAAAAACATCAGTTTTCACAGTAAAATGATTGCAGATGGCAAACTTAAAAACAGTAACACTAAATATATAAAAACCCCATCGGTTGGGGATTTAAAATGTTCGCAATTAAGTAATAGCTTGTCCGAACTTCATTTTGTATATATTAAAAACCCTTTGAATAAATTTATTGAAGTCCTAAATGATTCACTAAATTTTGAAAAACGGCGGGTTGTTCAAAACAAAGCAAATCTTTCATTAAAATTACAATTGCATCCTGAAGCAAAATTTATAGAAATTAGCGAAATAGTAGATAGTTTAAATACTGCAAAACAACTCATAAAAACCAAACTAGACTAAATATGAAGCATTTTATACTTTATATACTTCTTATTGCCGGTACAGTTTTAAGCGCTCAAACTTTTCCCGTTGAAACCATTAGAAATTCTGGGGATAATGACAAGCGTATAAATCTGGTAATTCTTAGTGAGGGTTATCGTGCTTCGGAATTAAATCAATTTATGACCGATGCCGATAACTTTGTAAACCAAATGTTGTTGCTTTCTCCATTTAAGGAATATCAAGATTATTTTAATATTTACGCTATAAAAATCCCATCAAATGAAAGTGGTGCAGATCATCCTGCAACTGCTACCGATGTTGATGAATCTGGATTAACGCCTGATTTTAGAGACACCTATTTTAACGCTACTTATGATTCTTATGGAAATCATCGAAGATTATTTTATGAAATTGACGGCAATTATGCCAATAATACAGAACTCAAAATTAATGCATTATTAGCCGTAAACCTTCCCGAATATGACCAAGCTATAATCATTGTGAATTCTACTGAATACGGAGGAAGTGGTGGAGAATTCCCTATGGCTTACAACGGCCATTGGGGAGCAGCAGTTACCATACATGAGTTGGGCCACTCTATGTTTGACTTGTTTGATGAATACTATCCCGGGGATGACTTTGCAAACGAAGGCATTAACATGACACAAGAAACAAGTCCTTCTCAAGTGCGATGGAAAAATTGGGTAGCTGAAAATGGGATTGGCATTTATCAACATGCAGATTTTGATGGCAACTTAAAAGATTGGTACAGACCACACGAAAATTGTATTATGCGAACTTTGTTTACAAACGCTCCTTTTTGTGCGGTATGCCAAGAAGGGATTATTGAAAAAATTCATAGTTTAATTTCACCCATAGATGCAATTTTACCTGATGATAACACAGTTGATAATCCTACTTTCCCGTTAGATTTTCAGCTGACTTTACTACATCCAACCACGAATTCCTTAAATCGTGAATGGACATTAAACGGTTCTAATTTTACAAATGATGTAGATGCTATTTCTTTAGTTGAAACCGATTTAATTGAAGGCAATAATACGTTAACCGTTGTAGTTCATGATGATAGTCCGATGCTAAAAGTTGACAACCATAATACAACCCATGTAAATACCGTAACCTGGACTATAAATTATTCCACTTTGGGAATTGATGACATAACCAACACAAGAAATACTTATACTATTTCATTATTCCCCAACCCAACCAACGCCATCGTTAATTTTAAAATTGAAAGCGAAAATGCTTTTAATATCAAAGTTAGCATTGTAAGTCTTGACGGAAAAAATATTAAGACTCTCAATATTTCTGATTACGAAAACAATCAATTAAATATTAGCGATTTAAATCAGGGAATTTACGTTACTAATTTTTATGCCGATAATGTATTGATTGCCAGTAAAAAATTAGTGAAAAATTAAATTCAAATTCTTTAGTATATGACAAAAATAGTTTAATCATTGTTCATTGTTAAACGAAGGTTATATATTGCTAAAAATAAGACCCTTCAGGTTTTAAAAACCTGAAGGGTCAGAAATTAATTCAAGATTGCATACTAATTGACAAACAAAAATTTAAGATATATTTTTCATTTTTTTGTAATGTACTAAATTCAAATCCTTTTTATTTTGAAGGAGGTGTTGTCGGTCTGACTTCAATTTTACTTGGAAGCGTTCTAGGATGCATTTCCAATAAATCTGTCACCAATTTTCCAATATCTTCAATTTGAATTTTCCAAGCGTCTTTTTCATCTGGTTCATTGCCATTAAAATAAGTAGAAACAGACCCAGGCATTATAGTGCTTACCTTTACACCATGCTGTCTTAAATCTAACATTACGGCTTGGGTAAATCCTGTAACTCCAAATTTACTGGCATTATAAGCTGCGCCTCCAGCAAAAAAGTTAGTTCCTGCTAAACTGGAAATTGTGATAAAATAACCTTGGGATTTCTTTAATGATTTTACCCCAGCTTTTATAGTATAAAAAACACCTGTTAAGTTGGTGTCTATAACATCATTCCAGTCGCTTATGGATAAATCCTCAATAGTCCCAAATTTACCTACACCAGCATTGGCAATAACAATATCTAACTGGCCAAACTGTTCCAAAACAGTTGCCACAGCTTTTTCTTGACTTTCAAAATCTTTAACATCCGCTTCTATACCAATGGCTTTTGCGTCGTTTGATGAAAAATTGTTTAATGTATCCGCAGCCTTTTTTGCAGCACTTTCACTTCGGCTGGTGACCGCTACATGTATTCCTTTTTCAATGAATGCTTTTGCAATGCCGAATCCAATTCCTTTAGATCCGCCAGTTATTAGTGCTACTTTATATTTTAATAAACCCATCGTGTTTTGTTTTAAGTAAAACTACAAAATGAAAGCTAAAATAAAGCACTTAGAATGTTAGGACAATTATAAAGTTTATGATTGTGGAGGATACTTCTTGAATATTTTTTCAACAATGGCTGTTAAACGTTTTTCTCGTTTTTCAGGAGTTGAATTAGGATTAAAACTAGATTCGCTAACGGCCTGCCAAAACAGACCTTTGCCATTTTCATCAACAAAATCGATGATTATTTGTCGGTTTATTTCCGCTTGACCAATAGGCAAACCTATCGTAACCCCTCCACCGACATTTCTTCCGCCGCCGCCTACTCCAACACCAACTGTTTGTCTTTGTGCGCCTTGAAACTCTGCGCTTTTTATATCTATAAGAAAATCTGGATTTTCCGAAACCGTAAATCCATTTGATTTCATTTTAGCATCTATGGCGTCCAATAAACGTTTAGTATCTAATTGACTCAACCCTGTTTCCAAATCTCCAAAATACTGGTAGGTTTTATAGTTGGAAAAATCTACGGTTTTATCATAATCATAGTTGACATGAATTGAAGCGCAAGACACGATAAATAACAGTAAAGCAATACATAGAAGTCGTTTCATAGTTTTGATTTTTTTAATAAATTTAATCAAAAATTATTCCATAACTATTTACTGTGGAAAATTCAATTTATATTACTCACTTTTCTTATCCACAGATTTTGTAAGTGCTGAAGAAATAATTCCCGTAGGAATAGCCACAATTCCCAAACCAATCATCAAAATAATAAAAGTAAACACTTTTCCACCAACAGTAATTGGATATACATCTCCATATCCAACAGTTGTTAACGTAATTATAGCCCACCACAAACTATCGAATATGGAAGAAAAATGTTCTGGTTGGGCCTCATTTTCAAAATAATAAATACCGACAGCGGAGAAATAAATCAAAATCAACGTGATAAATATGAATAGGAAAATTTCTTCTTTTGCCGATTTTATAGCTGAAGTAAAATGATTCATGGCCTTGTTATATCTTACCAGTTTCAAAATTCTGAAGAGACGCAAAAAACGTAACGCTCTTAAAGAACGTAAATCCACACCAAAAGATAAGTAAAAAGGCAGGATGGCAAGAAAGTCAATAATTCCAAAAAAGCTAAAAATAAATTTAGGTTTACTATCTGCAACATAGATTCTCAACAAATATTCCAAAGAAAATATGATGACGCTAAACCATTCAATAGACTGAAGTATGACTTTTGTTTGGGGTTTTAAATCTGGAATTGTTTCTATTGAAAATGTAACAACAGATATTAAAATCAACCCTTGTATAAAAAAAGCGAAGTATCTACTCTTTTTATTATCGTTAATTTCTACAATATTTTTAATATACTGTTTCATGTGGAAACTTTAAGATATTGTAAAAAAACGAAAAAATAATTGAATACTTTTAATCATTCAATATTTTCCACAACATATCTTTTAATTCAGTAATACCCTGTTGTGCAACAGATGAAATAAACAAATATGGAATTGGAAGCTCGTTATCAAGCTCAGTTTTGAGTTCGCTCTTCAACTCTTCATCCAGCATATCACTTTTAGAAATGGCGATGATACGCTCCTTATCCAACATTTCGGGATTGTAGCGGCGTAATTCATCTAACAAAATATCGTATTGTTTTTTAATATCATCAGCATCAGCTGGAATTAAGAACAGTAATACAGAATTACGTTCTATGTGGCGTAAAAAATAATGTCCCAATCCTTTACCTTCGGCAGCACCTTCGATAATTCCCGGAATATCTGCCATCACAAAGGTTTTAAAATCGCGATATTCAACAATTCCCAAATTAGGTTTAAGCGTTGTAAACTCGTAATCGGCAATTTTAGGTTTTGCAGAAGTAATTACAGAAAGTAATGTCGATTTCCCCGCATTAGGGAAACCTACCAAACCAACATCGGCAAGCACTTTTAATTCCATGGTAATATACTTCTCTTCCACAGGCATACCAGGTTGCGCATAACGTGGGGTTTGATTTGTAGAAGATTTAAAATGCCAGTTCCCCAAACCACCTTTTCCACCTTCTGCAATTATTTTTTCTTCACCGTGTTCTGTGATTTCAAAAACAATTTCGTTGGTTTCAGTATCTCTAACTACTGTTCCTAAAGGCACATCTATATAAAAATCTTCGCCGTCTGCACCAGTACTTCTACTCTTACTACCATGACTACCATGACCAGCACGGGCGTGTTTTTTAAACTTCAAGTGAAATAAGGTCCAAAGATTATCGTTTCCACGAATAATAACATGACCACCACGACCACCGTCTCCTCCGTCCGGACCGCCTTTGGTAATATATTTTTCGCGGTGTAAATGTGAAGAGCCCTGTCCTCCTTTTCCAGAAGACACGAACATTTTTACGTAATCGACAAAATTTCCTTCAGTCATGACTTAAGTTATGCGTTTTGAGTTTTGAGTTATGAGTTTCTTACTCTTAACTTATTACCCATAAAGCCTTCGTTTTTGAAAAGGCATTATAAAATTAAAAAAAGAAACTAAATTTTTACAATTAAAAACTTAGTTTCTTTATATGGATTCCCTATTTCCAGGGAATTACAAATTATCTATAACAGCACTCAATCGTTCTGTAATATCATCAATACTACCAACGCCGTCAACACCAAAATATTTATCTTGCGCAGAGTAATAATCTTTTAAAATGGCTGTTTCGTTGTAATATACTTTTATTCTGTTTCTAATCACGGCTTCATCGGCATCATCTGCACGTCCACTTGTTTTTCCTCTTTTTAACAAACGTTTTACTAAAACTTCATCATCAACCTCTAAAGCAATCATTGCATTTATTTGAGAATCTTTGCTGTCCATAAGATTGTCTAATGCTTTAGCCTGGGCATCTGTTCTAGGAAAACCATCGAATATAAAACCATTGGCATCAGTATTTTTTTCAACTTCAGCATTCAACATATCAATAGTGACTTGGTCTGGAACTAGCGCACCTTTATCAATATAAGATTTTGCCAACATACCCAAGGCTGTTTTGTTTTTAATGTTGTATCTAAAAACATCACCTGTAGAGATATGCACCAAATTATATTTTTCCTTTAAGAATTCTGCCTGCGTTCCTTTCCCTGCACCTGGAGGGCCAAATAGCACTAAGTTTGTCATGTGTTGCGTTTCTTTTATTTGATATACTTCTGGTAAATCCCGTCCTAAATGATCATAGTCCAATCCGTAACCAACTATAAATTTATTCGGTATTTTTATACCTATATAATGTAATTTAAAATCTTTCTTGTAAGCTTCTGGCTTGTAAAAAAGCGTTGCTATTTTAAGTGATTTCACATTTTCATTTTTAAAAATGCGATGTACTTCCGCCAGTGTTTTTCCTGTATCAATAATATCTTCAAGAATAATGACTGTTCTGCCAGTTAAATCTTGTGTTAAACCAATTAAACGCTGAATATCTTCACTAGATTTCACACCCTCATACGACGCCAATTTTATAAAAGTAACTTCGCAAGGTTTTGGGTATTTCTTCACAAAATCGCTCGTCAACATAAACGATCCATTTAAAATCCCAACAAAAACAGGGATTTCATCACCAATATCATTTGCTATTTCGGCAACTAATTTATCTACTGCCGTTTCAATTTCAGCAGCAGAAATAAATGGTTTAAAATATTTATCGTGAAGTTTTATCACCTAAAGTTGAATTTGAAAGATGCAAAGATAATCAATAGATTAACGTTTACCGATTTTTTAAACGTTGATTTACTGGAAACATTAGCCTTAACCTCATTTATAAAACAAAAAAAGTCATAACAATTAAGCTATGACTTTTTCAACTTTTAAGTTTAACCTTATTTTTTTATGAACTTAACCGAATGTTTAGCATCTATATTTAAGAAATAAACACCATTTTTTAATGACTTAATATCAATTGTTCCACTTTGGTCAACTTTACCGGAGATAAGTTCTTTTCCAATGATATCATGAACTCTGTAAGTGGTATTTATAAAATTCTTAGAAACCTTAACAAAATCCGATGCTGGGTTTGGATACACTTTAAGTGCATCTTTCTCCAAATCATCAGATGAAAGTGTAACACAAACTTCTGCTTGAAAATTTGGACCTAAACCAGCAAATGGCATTCCTGGCATATTAAAATTTAGTGCCAATAATAAACCTATTGTAACATCAGAAGTAAATACTGGTGGCGATGAAATGAGTTGTTGAATCACCAATTGTACCAACGGATCTTTAAAAAGTGCAAATTCGCTAATATCAAAACCTCCTGAGTTTGCTAAATTACCTTTAACCGTATTGATATCTATACTCCCCATATGAGCGTATAATTCAGATAAATTAATCTGGGTTGATATTTCTTCTTCCCCATTAATGTATAACGTAATACGACCTCTATCGCACACTACAGCTAAATGATGACATCCCGATTCCAATGAAGCCTCCGAAACAATACTATAGCCTATTGCGGGAATTTCAAATTTTAATTTGTAATCATCTGTAATAGTGATTGAAGAGAACACTTGTCCTCTTTCGTTAGACCATGAAAACAATGTTGAACCACTAATATTAATTTTAATTTTAGCCATTACCGTAAAATCCGCAGTCAAAGGCAAATTATATGGCAAATTGGTAACAGCAGTAAGCATTTCTGCGTTTGTGGCATCTCCTTTCGGTTCATTTATGTTATTCCCAAAGCATAAACTTGAGGATAGCGCAATAAAGCATACATATTTTAAAAAAGTAGTTTTTATCATAATATTGATTTTTTTTGAAGCCTTGATTTAGGTACTGTACAAACTTAATACTAAATGCAAAAAATACATCTTGATTTTCGTTCACATCATCGAAAATTACATCCCTTTTTTCGCTCAACTTGTCGAAGAAGCTACTATTTAAAGGGGGTTTCATAGTTCGGCACTATTCTAAAACTAACAACCATTTGTAACAATTCATTTCATATTTAAGTGTATTTTTGCAATACTAAGTGATTTTTAATTTCAATTAAAACGGATTAATGAACTACTTTTCTTCAAACTTCAAATTAGGCATTTTAGGTGGCGGGCAATTGGGCAAAATGTTGTTATACAACACCCGAAAATTTGATATTTATACTAGTGTATTAGAATCCAGTAACGAAGCACCATGTAAAATTGCCTGTGATAAATTTCATTTAGGAAATTTAATGGATTATGATGCCGTTTATAACTTCGGAAAACAAGTTGATGTCTTGACTATTGAAATTGAAAATGTTAATGTTGATGCTTTAGAAACGCTTGAAAAAGAAGGCATAAAGGTATATCCTTCCTCCAAAACATTAAGAAGAATTCAAAATAAAGCAAAGCAAAAATTATTTTATCGCGATAACGGTATTCCTACCTCAGATTTTACACGATTTGCTTACCTATCGGAAATTGAAGATGCTATTGCTAATGGTGGATTAGAATTCCCGTTTGTGTGGAAAGCAGCCCAATTTGGATATGATGGTAATGGCGTAAAAGTGGTTAGAAAGTTATCTGATTTAGAGGGCTTGCCAAAGGGCGAATGCATTGCAGAAGATTTAATTCCGTTTAAAAACGAACTGGCAGTAATTGTGGCAAGAAGCGCATCGGGAGAAACAAAAACGTATCCTGTTGTTGAAATGGAATTTCATCCTGAAGCAAATCAAGTGGAGTATGTTATCTGCCCCGCTAGAATTTCAAATGAAGTCGCAAAAAAAGCTGAAGAGGTTGCCTTAAAAGTTTCAAAAGCATTCCATCATGTTGGTTTATTGGCCGTGGAAATGTTTCAGACTGAAAATGACGATATTTTAGTAAATGAAGTCGCTCCAAGACCTCACAATTCTGGACATCAAACTATTGAAGCAAGTTATACCTCACAATTTGAACAGCATATTCGCGCCATTCTAGATTTACCTCTGGGACGAACAGACAGTAAAGTTGGTGGCGTTATGGTAAACTTGGTTGGTGCTGAAGGTTTTACTGGAAATGTAGTTTATAAAAACATAGAAACTATTATGAAAATGGATGGTGTAACGCCTCATATTTATGGTAAAAAACAAACGCGTCCGTTTCGTAAAATGGGACATGTAACTATCGTGAATGAAGATTTAAATGAAGCTCGACGAGTTGCGGAGGAGGTTAAGAAATCGATTAAAGTGATAAGTGAGTAAATCAAATTTTAAATTTGAACTTGTGTAAAAATTGCACAAGCTCATTAACGTTATTTTTTAGAAAAAGAACTTCCAAAAAAAGCAATGTGCAAAAACTACACTTTAGTCATTCTGATAAACTGATAAATCATTATAGTCTTGATGTCATCATTTCTTATTTTTGTTAATAAACTCAATATTATTTTATGAGTGCCATTGTTATCTATAAAAAAGAGAATGAAATTCAAGTTGAAGTAACTTATGAAAATGATTCTTTATGGTTAAGTCTTAACCAAATTTCTGAACTTTTTGATAGAGACAAATCTGTTATTTCCAGACATATTCGAAATATTTACAAAGAAAAAGAATTACCTGAATACGCAACTGTTGCAAAAAACGCAACAGTTCAAAAAGAAGGAAAGAGAGAGGTAATGCGCCAAATAGATTATTATAATCTTGATGTGATATTAGCTGTGGGATATAGAGTTAGTTCCGCTAAAGGAACGCAATTCAGAATTTGGGCAAATAAAATTCTAAAAGAGCATTTAATAAAAGGTTACACTCAAAATGAGTTGCGATTAAATCAATTAAAAAAAACAATCCAGCTCGTACAAAGAACTTCAAAAGCAATAAAAAACCAAGACATTGGTGTAGATGGTTTTATAGATGTTTTAACAGATTACTCACAAGCACTTGACATACTTGATGATTACGACCATCAACGCATCACTAAAAATGTCTCTTCAGAAAAAGTAATATTTCATATTGATTATAATGAAGCTATTTCTGCCATTAAAAGATTAAGAGATAAATTTGGTGCATCTCTCTTATTTGGGAATGAAAAAGATGAATCTTTTAAAAGCTCCATTGCGGTAATTGACCAAACATTTAATGGTAATGATTTGTACCCAAGTATTGAAGAAAAAGCAGCAAATCTCCTCTATCTTGTTGTTAAGAATCATTCGTTTACAGATGGCAACAAACGTATAGCCGCTTGGTTATTTATTTGGTATCTGGATAAAAATCAATTTCTATACAAAAGCGATGCTTCTAAAAAAATAACAAATAGTACCTTAGTCGCATTAACTTTAATGATTGCAGAAAGTAATCCTAAGGAAAAAGATTTGATCATAAATATAATTATTAATTTAATTAATTCTGAAAATGAATAAAGTAGGTGTAATTATGGGAAGCAAAAGCGACCTCCCAGTAATGCAAGATGCCATAGACATCTTAAAAGGTTTTGATATTGAAGTAGAAGTAGATATCGTTTCGGCACACAGAACTCCAGAAAAGCTATTCGATTATGGCAAAAATGCCCACACAAGAGGTTTTGCTGTAATTGTAGCTGGAGCCGGTGGCGCTGCACATTTACCCGGAATGATCGCTGCTTTGTCGCCACTTCCCGTTATTGGTGTGCCTGTAAAAAGCAGTAACTCTATTGATGGTTGGGATTCCATACTATCTATTTTACAAATGCCCGGAGGTGTTCCTGTAGCCACTGTAGCTTTAAACGGCGCAAAAAACGCAGGTATTCTAGCGGCTCAAATTATTGGCTCTAGCGATAAGTGCGTTTTAGACAAAATAGTAGCCTACAAAGAGGGATTAAAGATAAAAGTAAACGCATCTGCGAAGGATTTAAAATAGAGAAACCCCGACCCAAAGGACGAGGTTTCATTAGCTATTAACAATAATCCTTAAGAGTTATAAGTTAACTCCTCTGAAAAATCTGTGCAAAAGTACATGTATTTTACTGTGCATGCATACTAAAAATTCAACTTTAACATTTATTTATTACAAATGACTCATAACATCCTGACGAACGGTTTTGAAACACCATTTAATACTGCCCCATTTTCCAAAATTAAAAACGACCATTTTCTTCCTGCTTTTGAAACAGCAATCGCTGATGCTAAATCTGAAATCGATAATATAGTTGATAATGAAGCAGCACCAACTTTTGAAAACACCATTGAAGCTTTAGATTTTTCAGGAGCACAATTAGATAGAATTACAAGTATTTTCTTCAATTTAAATTCAGCTGAAACCAATGAGACCATTCAAAATATAGCTCAGGAAGTTTCGCCTTTATTATCAGAATTCAGTAATGATATTACGCTGAATGAGGATTTATTCAAACGTGTAAAAGCTGTTTATGATTCTAAAAAAGACCTTGGTTTATCTATTGAACAGGAAACGTTACTGGATAAAAAATACAAAGGATTTTCTAGAAATGGTGCTAATTTATCCGAAGACAAGAAAAAACAGCTTAGGGAAATTGACAAAAAATTAAGCAAATTAAAACTCAAATTTGGAGAGAATGTTTTAGCAGAAACCAATAAGTTTGAACTATTACTCACAGATGAAAAAGATTTGTCTGGTCTTCCTGATGGCGCTATTGAAGCCGCAAAACAACTCGCAGAATCTAAAGACAAAACGGGTTGGTTATTCACTTTAGATTACCCAAGCTACATTCCGTTTGTGACCTATGCCGATAACCGCGAACTGCGAAAAAAAATGACTTTAGCGGCAGGAAGTAAATCTTTTAAGGGAGACGATTTAGACAATCAGGATAACGTACTTGAAATCGTAAAACTAAGACATGAGCGCGCAAACCTTTTAGGATACAAAACCCATGCCCATTTTGTTTTAGAAGAACGCATGGCAGAAACACCCGAGACTGTTTTGAAGTTTTCAAATGATTTGCTTGAAAAGGCAAAACCTGCAGCAGAACGGGAATTCAAGAATCTTGAAAATTTCGCAAAAGATTTAGATAACATCGACAGACTGGAAAAATGGGATGGGGCTTATTATTCCGAAAAGCTAAAACAAAAATTATTCAGTTTAGATGACGAAAAACTAAAACCCTATTTCAAATTAGAACATGTTATTGATGGTGCGTTTATCATAGCCAATAAATTATTCGATTTAAATTTTGAGGAAATTGATACCATTGATAAATACCACGAAGATGTGTTAACCTATAAGGTTACAGATAATAATGGGAACTTAGTGTCTATATTTTATGCCGATTTTTTTCCAAGAGCAGGAAAACGTAATGGTGCCTGGATGACTTCGTACAAACCACAATACATAAAAAATGGCGAAAATAGCAGACCGCACATTTCAATAGTTTGCAATTTCACAAAACCCACAAAAAGTAAACCATCACTTTTAACATTTAATGAAGTGACGACGTTATTTCATGAATTCGGACACGCATTACACGGTATGTTGGCAAACACCACCTACCCTAGCCTATCTGGAACTAGCGTGTTTTGGGATTTTGTAGAACTTCCAAGTCAGGTTATGGAAAACTGGTGCTACGAAAAAGAAGCATTGGAATTATTTGCAACGCATTACGAAACCGGCGAAGTCATCCCGATGGATTTGGTTGAAAAAATAAAAGAATCGGCTACGTTTCATGAAGGGATGCAAACCTTGCGTCAGTTAAGTTTTGGATTATTGGATATGGGTTGGCACGCTGGCGAGTCGCCAGAGACAATAAATGATGTAAAAGCCTTTGAAACTGAAATGTTTAAAAACACCACTTTATACCCTGAAACAAAGGAAACCTGTATGAGTACTGCTTTTTCTCATATTTTTCAAGGTGGCTATTCTTCTGGATATTACAGTTATAAATGGGCAGAGGTTCTGGATGCTGATGCTTTTGAATATTTTAAGGAAGAAGGAATCTTTAATAAAACGGTTGCAGATAAATTTAAAGACAACGTATTAAGCAAAGGCGGTACAGAAAACCCGATGACACTTTATAAACGTTTTAGAGGGCAGGAGCCTAAACCTGAGGCTTTGTTGAGGCGGGCGGGGTTGTTGAAATAATTCTATGTATTTATCCGTTTAATTGTTGATGAAGTTTCTAAAAGCAATTGGGCATTTATTTCTAATTATATTTTTAACGATCCTAACTCAAGTTGGTGGTGTTATTTGGATTTTAACTCTAATGCTTTCTAAGCCATTAAAAAGCAAAAAGCGTTATAGCTTTCCACTACTTTATTTGAGTTTCAACTTATTAATAATTCCACCTGTTGCAAAACAATTTGGAAGAGAAGCTCTCCCTGTTTTTAATCAGGAATTAAAACCTAGAAATTGGGTGTATCCGTTATTATTTAGAAATTATGTGAATTCTAATCTTAAAACTGAATTAGAGAATTCTGCGCATTCACTTTTCAAATCCGGGATTTCAATCACTTACTTAGATGCTAATTTTCCTTTTTTAGATGGATTTCCATTACTTCCCCATTTAAGTCATAATGATGGAAAAAAGATTGATATTTCTTTCATGTATTTAGACGAACATGGCACAACCACAACCAAGAAACCGTCCGTTTCAGGTTATGGTGCTTATGTAGATTCCAATAAAAATCGCACCACAACATCTTGCCTTAACAAGGGCTATTGGCAGTACGATTTCTCAAAATACCTAACCTTCGGAAAAAATAATCACCTCATTTTAGATCGTTCAAAAACAAAGCTATTAATCAAGTGTTTGACCTCAAACCCTTCAACTCAAAAGCTATTTATTGAGCCATACCTTAAAGAGTCCATGGGGTTGTCAAACGAAAGCAAAATACGGTTTCACGGATGTCAAGCTGTGCGCCATGACGACCATGCACATTTACAGATTAAGTAGGGCTTAGTGGTTTTACGCCTGTTGCATCGGCGTAAAAAAGAATTCCTCCCTTACTATTTTCCCATTTTCAACCTTATAAAGGCATACCTCTTCCATACTGGTTCTAGGTGCGCCTTTAAACGTAATATCCATTTTCATGGTACAGGCGAAGAATTTATCGGCTACTACCGGATCGGATACTTCCATACCATGTACCTCTTCTGTCATTTCTTGAAATTGTTGCCCTTTGGCGATTACCGCTTCCAAACCCTCACTAACCTTAACGGGCGCGCCCTCCGGTTCAATGCTTACAATATTTTGTGCATACAATGCTTTTACAGCTTCCTCAAATTGTCCTTGTCGGCAGTAATTTACCAACTTATCGGCTACATCTTTTGTTGTCATCTTTTTATATTTTAGTTTATAAATAATTTTACTTCTTATGTTTCTTAGCTACCTCAAATGCCTTTAAAGCCCATGTTTTCAATATATCCTTATCTTCTAAAACTTCAACAGGAACCTCATAATAGGGCATCCCTTTTTTCTTGGTTTTTGAGCTGTACGGTTTCATTCCCTTAGCTTCAAAATCTGGCTTATTGGTGTCGTCAACACGAAGCCTGAATACAGCCCCTCCCAACATCCCAAACATAATACCTTCCTTAAAAAAGCCAACGCCACCAAACATTTTTTTTGCCTGAAATTCCCCAATTTCAGATAATTGGTCTTTTACATAATTCAAAAAACTTTCATCTACTGCCATATTATTTTTTTTTAAAATGCCGAATTCAAAAATTCATTTAACGGTTTAATGGTTTTAAAGTGTGACCCAATCGTATCCTTCAAGTTTTCGGAATTGTAATACTCCGAGAGGGGTAAATTCGCCATTACGTAAATTTGCTTCTTATAAATCAAATCTGTCCTCTCAGCGGTAATTTCCAATGATTTATCAATGCGCTTGGAGGTTTCGCCTTTCACTTCTTCAAATGCATTCTTAAAATTTTTGTTGTTTACAATGTTTAAGAATTCATCCACATTTTCTGCAATGTGCCGTCTTACCAACTTTAACTCTGGCGGCTTTACATTAAACAATCCTCCACCAACATGGACTGTGTTGGCACTAATGCCCAAATAATACCCCGGTAACATCGATTTTTTTCCATTGGGCGAAAAACCAGCTTTCAATAAGGTATGGTAAGGCGTTTTATCTTTAGAAAAACGAACATCCCTATTTATCCTAAACATGGCCTTCTTTTCATCTTCAAAAATTCTTGAATCCCATTCACGGAGCATTGGAATCAATTCTGAAAGCAAGTTCAAAAAAGGAATCCTTACCTCGTTTTCATAACGCTTTTTATTGGCGTGAAACCATTCCTTATGGTTATTGAGTTCAAGTTCCTGAAAAAATTTTGTATAGGCTTTTGTTATCATTTTAATGCTTAATAAGTTGTAATGCTTTTTCTGTTAATATGCGCCAAGTTTCTTTATGGTGAAAATCCAGCTGATACCAACCAGACATAGGTTTTTTATTCTTAAAGGGACTGAAAACTTCCAACGGGACATCTATCGTTTCTGTATCAAACTCTTTACCCAGTTTGAACACCATTTTAGCTTTTGTTGATAAAAAAGCAAACACTTTTCCCTTGTAATGAATGGCTTCAGAACGCATCATTTTACCCTCTGAAATAGCTTTCTCCTTAGCACAAAAATCAGCTCTTATTCTTTCAAAATGAGACTTGGCGTCCATAAAACTTTCCTTATGACTTCAAATTTACCCAAAAACAAATAGTATGGCACAGGGCAAATATGACACTTTTAAGTGTTGATTACGACAAATTTTAATAGTACCTTTAATGCAACTAAAACATCTAAAATGAAACATATAAGTATTCTTGTCCCAAAAGCCAATGTTGTTTTAAGTAGTGTTGTGGGACCTTATAAAATTTTTAAAAGCGTCAATGATTTTTATTTACAATCGGGCAAAAGCGAACAGCCTTTTTTCGATATCAATTTGGTTGGTATTGATAAAGACACCGTGCTTTATGATGGTGCATTTTCCATTCATTGTACGGCAATACTGGATGATATCGACAAAACAGATTTAATTATAATTCCAGCCGTACTGCCGCATTGTGTGCTTCAGGAAGTAGAAGCCAGTTATGGTTTTATCCCATGGATTCAGCAACAAAGATTGGTGCATAATGCCGAAGTTGCCAGCCTGTGTTTTGGTGCTTTTTTCTTAGCCGAAACAGGATTGGTAGATCATAAACAATGTGCGACACATTGGGCAGGGATTGAATTATTTAAACAACGTTACCCACATATTGACGTGAAGCCCGAAAAAATCGTAACGGACCAAGATGGTATTTATTCAAGTGGAGGTGCCTATTCCTTTTTAAACCTCATCCTGCATTTGATTCAAAAATATTGTGGCAGGGAGGTGGCCATTTATGTCTCCAAAATGTTCGAAATTGAAATTGATAGGGACAATCAAAATCAGTTTGCTATTTTTAATGGACAAAAAGAGCATCCGGACACTCTAATTCAGAAGGCGCAATTGTTTATTGAAAGGAATGTTGCTGAGAAAATTTCGGTGGAAGAACTTTCGGGAACCTTAGCCATTAGCAGTCGGAATTTTATCCGTCGATTTAAAAAAGCAACTACCAATACGCCCTTGGAATACATTCAGCGCGTAAAAATTGAAGCTGCGAAAAATGCGCTGGAATCCTCGCCCAAAACCATCAATGAAGTGATGTTTTCCATTGGGTATTCTGACACCAAAGCTTTTCGAAATTTATTTAAACGCTATACGGGACTAACGCCTGTGGCCTATAAACAGAAATATAATAGGGAATTGGTAAGCTATTAGTATGTTATAATTACCCGATTTTTGAGTTTATGGATATATCATAAACATAAACTTTCAATAATTACTGAAAGTTTAGAAATTATTTATATCTTTGCCGTATGGAATACCAAGAAGCAAAAGAAAAATTTATCAGCACATGGGGAAGTTTAGGCACATTATGGGGCATAAACAAAGCTATGGCGCAAATACAATCGTTGCTTTTTATTTCTACAAAAGCATTGTCTATGGAAGAGATCATGGAAGAGCTTAAAATTTCTCGAGGTAATACAAGTATGAATTTACGCCAATTAATGGATTGGGGCATTGTAACCAAAGAATTAATTCCCGGCGAACGCAAAGAATATTTTACGACTGAAAAAGATGTTCAAGAACTCGCACGAATTGTAGCAAAGGAACGCAGTAGAAGAGAAATAAAACCCGTAATAAAAGTTTTAGAAGATGTCTCTTCAATAAAAGACGATGGAACAGCAAAAACCAAAGAATTGATAAAACAGACTAAGGCTCTAAAAGATTTAACAGACGATTTAGATACTTTAATGAATAAATTAGTAAACCAAAAGCAAAACTGGTTAACAAAGTCTGTTTTTAAACTGATGAAGTAGACAGATATTTTTTTAAATATAACTTTCAATATTTTCTGAAAGTTTAAAAATTATATAAAATGAAAAATGTAATGAATATTATTATTGCCCTTATTTGGTTTATTAATGGGCTACTGTGTAAAGTATTAAATCTTGTTCCAAGACATCAAGAGATAGTTTCAGAAATAACAAACTATGCATATTCTAAAGAAGTAACAATTATGATTGGAATTCTAGAAATACTTATGTGTTTTTGGGTGTTAAGTAAAATTAAACCAAAACTTAATGCCATAATTCAAATAATAATTATTGCTTCAATGAACATTGTAGAATACATTATAACTCCACATTTATTATTATGGGGAAGGTTTAATAGCCTCTTTGCATGCCTACTGATTCTATTTATTTACTTAATTAATTTTCATTCAAATAAAGTCTTAAAAACCAAAAATTATGCTTTCAACTCTTAAAAATCATCCGTTTGCGGTAGAAGCATTTTTTAAAAACTCTACAGTTTTAACTTTTGCAGTACCAAAAGAAGAACTTAAGTCTTTAATTCCTGAATGTTTAGAACTAGACACTTTTAAAGATAAATGGGCTTTTATTGCTATTGCCATGGTTCAAACGAAAAACCTTAGACCTAAAGGATTTTCTTCTTTTTTAGGTAATGATTTTTTCTTAATTGGTTATCGCATTTTTGTTCGGTATAAGACAAGTACTGGAAAACGCTTGAGAGGTTTATATATTTTAAAGTCGGAGACAGATAAAAAAAGAATGGCTTTTGCTGGAAACCTGTTTACGCATTACAACTATACATCAACAGATATAAATAGTAATGGAAAGGAGATAACTTCTATAAAATCAAATTTCAAAATTAAACTGAATCTAGAAAAAGACACCATTACATTACCAAGCCAATCTCCATTTTCTAATTGGAAAGAAGCTAGGAGATTTGCAGGACCATTGCCATTTACATTTACTTATAATGAACAAACAAAAGAAGTTCTAATTATTGAGGGTGTGAGACAAAACTGGAAACCCGATCCTGTTCATGTTGATTATTACGACATCGCATTCATTGATAAATTAAAGTTGAAAAATGTTGTTCTAGCAAACGCATTTAAAATTAATAACATTCCGTATTACTGGAAAAAAGGAAGAATAGACTTATGGAACTAAAAAGAAAACCATTTCAGGGCGTATTAAATATTTTGAGTTTTAACCGTCATTTTTATGTGATAGGATTAAGTATGATTGTATTGCTTTTTTTGAGCAGGCATTTATTTGATTGGAATAGTTTATTCTTTTGGGTAATAATTATTTTGTTTTTATACGGTTTAATTATGCCTTTGATTGTATCAGCTTATGTTTATGATTTTTCTGGATATTATAATTTTAAATGGCTAGAACATTTAAATATTACGAACCCAAATCACCTAATCGTTAATATTAATGCAGGATTTGATGAAACAAGTTTTATTTTAAAAAATAAATTCCCATCTGCTAACTTGCAGGTTTTTGATTTTTATAGCGCTGAAAAGCACACAGAAGCAGCTATTGTAAGAGCAAGAAAAGTTAGCTTAGTTTATCCTGAAACTAAGCAAATTACTACTAATAGTATTCCTTTAGAAGATCAATCTGTTGATATGGTTTTTCTTTTGTCTGCCGCTCATGAAATTAGGTCAAACAAAGAAAAAGTATCATTTTTAAAAGAGTGTAAACGCATCTGTAAACCCAATGCACAAGTAATTATAGTTGAACATTTAAGAGACTTTCCAAACTTCTTAGCTTTTTCAGTTGGTTTTACACACTTTTTCTCAAAACAAACATGGGTAAACGCATTTAAATGTGCGGGGTTTAACTCATTTACTGAAACTAAATTCACGCCTTTCATGTCTATTTTTCAGTTTAATTAAAACAAAAAAAATGAATATTCATTTACAAATAATCGGATATATTTTAATTCTTTTAGCACTAATTCACGTTGGTTTTCCTAAATATTTCAATTGGAAAACAGAACTTAAGACCCTAAACTTAATACACAAACAAATATATGTTGTACACACATTTTTTATAGGTTTTGTTGTGCTTTTAATAGGAGTATTTTGTATAACTTCTAGTGAAGAATTAATTAGTACAAATCTGGGTAAAACTTTATCGTTGGGATTGGGAATTTTCTGGGGAGTACGATTATTATTTCAACTTCTAATTTATTCTCCAAAATTATGGATAGGCAAAACATTTGAAACCATAATGCATTTATTATTCACGTTGCTTTGGATTTACCTTACATACATATTTTTAAATATATACTTAAAATAAACATCATGACCTTTCTTAAAGCAAACTGGAAAAACCTAATCCTTATTAATTACGAAATAAATCCAGAGATTTTAAAACCTTACATTCCAAAAGGCACTGAACTAGACTTATTCAACAATAAATGCTACATAAGTTTGGTGGGCTTCATGTTTTTAAACACCAAAGTTCTTGGTATAAAACTATTAAATCATATTAATTTTGAAGAGATAAATCTAAGGTTTTATGTGAAAAGGAAAGAAAAAAGAGGGGTTGTATTTATTAAAGAAATAGTTCCTAAACCACTTATCACATTTATTGCTAACTCTCTTTACAAAGAGCATTATCAAACTCTTAAAATGAAACACCTCTGGATGCATGACGAAAAATTCAAGCATTTTGAATACCAATGGCTTTTAAATGATAAATGGCAATCTGTTTCTGTAAAAACAGAAAAAAAACCTTCCGCAATAGTTGAGAATTCTGTTGAAGAGTTTATTACTGAACATTATTTTGGATACACAAAGCATCATGATACAACTTTTGAATATGAAGTTGAACACCCTATATGGCAGCATTTAAAAGTAAAAGATTTAAAAATTGATGTCGATTTTGAAGAGACCTACGGAATAGATTTCAAATTTCTAAATCACTCGAAACCAGAATCTGTAATTCTTGCTATTGGTTCAAAGATTAGTGTTAAAAACAAAAAAAAGCTTCAAAATTAAAACCTTAGATAAAATGGAATTTTTAGCTTATTTTTGAATTTGAAAAAATTTGCTACAAAAATGCCCGAACATAAGATAGATCCCAATAAATGGATTGACCTTTATTCTGATTATCTCTTTAACTACACCATTACCCGTGTGAGTGATAGAGAGATAGCTCAAGATTTGGTTCAAGACACCTTTTTTGCGGGTTTAAAGTCTATGAAAAACTTTAAAGGAGAAGCCAGCGAGCGCACTTGGTTGATCTCTATTTTAAAGCGGAAAATTATCGACCATTACCGTAAAATTAATTCTAATAAGGGAAAAGCCGAAGTAAGAATTAATTACAAGGATTCTGAAAGTGAAGGCGATT
This sequence comes from Algibacter sp. 2305UL17-15, assembly GCF_040720935.1. Classification (NCBI taxonomy): domain Bacteria; kingdom Pseudomonadati; phylum Bacteroidota; class Flavobacteriia; order Flavobacteriales; family Flavobacteriaceae; genus Algibacter; species Algibacter sp. 2305UL17-15. Next base: position 69,875 of record NZ_JBFDAE010000015.1, on the reverse strand, counting down.
GGTTGGAGGAACGCGTTGCAGATCCTTTTGATAAAAACGCCGAAGACACACTTCAAAACAACGAACTTGGAGAGGCAATACACAACTGTCTAGAAAAATTACCCCAAAAACAAGCTGATGTTTTTAAGATGAAAACCATTCTTGGCCATGAAACCGAGGTAATTTGTAATGAACTAAATATTACGGCGTCTAACCTTTGGGTAATCATCCACAGAGCACGTACAGCTTTGGCAGATTGCCTTAAAGAAAATTGGTTTTAATTATGAGTAAGATAAAGGTCTTTATACCTTGCGATGAAGCAAACCACGTGTGTGATAAAACACAATACAAAGAGGCAACCTTATGGGAGAAAATAAAGCTTAACATCCATTTAATTTATTGTAGAGCCTGTAGAGAATACACTAAAAACAACACAAAACTTACCAAAACCGTTAAGAGTTCTAAAATTGAATGTTTAGATAAAACCTGCAAAGAAACCATGAAAAAAGATTTTGAAAAGGTTTTAGCTGAACATAAGCACTAATAACAGCCATAAAATAGGCAACCCTTCTACCCAAAAAGAGCTATAATATTTCCCCTGCTCAATTTTGGAGAAAACAACAAAACCAATTGTAATTACTGAAACTACCAGTAAAATTGTAATCTTTGAGACACTTGTTTCATCCTTAAAAAATTCCAAGACCAAAAAAAAAGTTATTAAAAGCACTCCCAAAATTTTAGTCCCCTTCACTCCTACTGTTTGAGGTATCGTTGCTAGTTCTTTAGTATCGAATTTCAAATCGCGTATTTCAAAAGGCAACATCAATACCAACACATACGCAAAACGCTGGATGCCCAATAACACAACATCTGTACTTATTGTATAACTCTCATTTAAAATGGGGATAAAAACAGAAACACCCGTCCAAACCAATGCGATTATATACACTTTTAAACCCCCAATATTTCTTAACGAATTTCTCTTTTTTGGCATAAGGGGAATGGCATACAGAAACGTTAAAACAGCAAACCCTAAAATCCAAATCAGCGTTCTGGTTTCCAAGTGACAGCCATAATAACACATCAATAAAAAACAAAAAAACGATAAAATTTGAATCAGTTTTAACCAGTTAGCTAACTGCCCGTGGTGAAACTTTGCAATCCCAAAATACTTTACAAAATTGTAACCTGTAATTGTTGCATAAAACACAAAATACAATACAGTTTCATTATATTCCAAGTCGAGTTCCAATAGGGTAATCCAAGTCAATGCATATACTGCTAAAGCTACATGAATACTGCTGTTGATATAAAAATTAAAAAGTTGTTTTAGTAGTGTCACATGGTAAAAATAAACAAACTGTTAATAAAGTTTCCTATTGGTTAAAAACTTTCCGTTTTCGGTCATAAAACCTTCCAATTATTGAGTAATTTTGCAAATTATTCAACAAATTTCAAGTATAATGAATACAAATGCTTTTGCGCTACGTCATATAGGCCCTCGTGAGGAAGACCAAAAATCAATGCTGAATGCCCTTGGTTTAAATGCTCTAGATGAATTAATTTTTGAAACCATTCCTGATGGCATTCGCTTAAAAAATGATTTAGATCTAGATGAACCCATGACCGAGCATGACTATTTATTGCATATTCATGAACTATCCAAAAAAAATAAAGCCTACAAAACATATATTGGTTTAGGCTATCATCCAACTATTATGCCTGCCGTTATTCAGCGAAATATTCTTGAAAACCCAGGTTGGTACACAGCCTACACGCCATATCAAGCTGAAATTGCTCAAGGAAGACTGGAAGCACTTCTGAATTTCCAAACCATGGTTACCGATTTAACAGGTATGGAAATTGCCAATGCATCACTTTTAGATGAAAGTACAGCAGCTGCTGAAGCCATGAGTTTACTATTTGCAGTTAGAGAAAGAGATCAGAAAAAAGCAAAAATCAATAAATTTTTTGTTTCTGAAAATATTTTACCGCAAACCCTCTCTTTATTGGAAACTAGGGCAAATCCTATTGGAATTGAATTAGTAGTTGGTAATGAAGAAGAATTTAATTTTTCAGAAGAATTTTTCGGTGCCATTTTGCAATATCCCGGAAAAGACGGACAAATTACCGACATTGAAACCTTCATAACCAAAGCAAACAAAGCAAAAATTAAAGTAGCTGTAGCTGCCGATATTTTGAGTTTGGTAAAGCTAGAAGCTCCGGGGAAATTTGGCGCAGATGTTGTTGTTGGCACCACCCAACGTTTTGGAATCCCTATGGGATATGGTGGACCCCATGCGGCGTATTTTGCAACCAAAGAAGCTTATAAAAGAGATTTACCGGGTCGTATTATTGGTGTTACCAAAGATGTAAACGGGAACCGTGCGCTTCGTATGGCATTACAAACGCGCGAACAACATATTAAAAGAGATAAAGCAACTTCCAATATTTGTACCGCTCAGGTTTTATTGGCTGTTATGGCAAGTATGTACGCCGTTTATCATGGCCCACAAGGGTTAAAATTTATTGCTGATAAAGTTCATAATAAAGCTTCTAAACTGGCAGAAATATTAAATTCTTTTGGGTATGAACAAGTTAATACGTCGTTTTTTGATACACTTCAGATAAAAACAAAAGCAAAAAAAATAAGAAAAGTAGCTACTGATAAAAAAGTAAACTTATGGTATCCTAATAAAAATACCGTTACAATTTCGATTAATGAGACTACTTCCATAAGAGATATTAATTATTTGATTTCAGTTTTCGCCGAAGCCGCAGGAAAAGAACCTGTTACAATTTCGGAAATAACTCCAGCTGATAATATTCATCCAAATATCAAAAGAACTTCAGATTTTTTAACGCTTGATGTATTCAATACATACCATTCGGAAACTGAATTAATGCGCTATATTAAGACTTTAGAACGAAAAGATTTAGCACTCAACCATTCGATGATTTCATTGGGATCTTGTACCATGAAATTGAATGCCGCTTCTGAAATGTTGCCATTAAGTTGGTTTAAATGGGGAAATATCCACCCGTTTGCGCCATTAAATCAAGCCAAAGGATATCGCGCTGTTTTAGAAGAACTGGAAGATCAATTAACTGAAATTACTGGGTTTGCAGCTACGTCATTACAACCAAATTCTGGAGCGCAAGGCGAATTTGCAGGTTTGATGGTCATAAAAGCATATCATGAATCTCGTGGTGATCACCATAGAAATATTTGTTTAATTCCTTCTTCCGCACACGGCACAAATCCTGCAAGTGCTGTTATGGCAGGCATGAAAGTGGTGGTCACAAAATCTACAGAAGAAGGTAATATTGATATTGATGATTTACGTGAAAAAGCAGAATTGCACAAAGATAATCTAGCGGCTTTAATGGTGACCTATCCGTCAACGCACGGGGTTTATGAGTCTGGCATCAAAAAAATCACTAAAATCATCCATGATAACGGCGGACAAGTTTATATGGATGGTGCAAATATGAATGCCCAAGTGGGACTTACAAATCCCGGGAATATCGGTGCAGACGTTTGTCATCTTAACCTCCATAAAACCTTTGCAATTCCACATGGCGGCGGTGGCCCAGGTGTCGGTCCTATTTGTGTGGCAAAACAATTAGTGCCTTTTTTACCGGGAAATCCTTTGGTTAAAACTGGTGGGAAAAAGGCAATTACGGCAATTTCTGCTGCACCATTTGGCTCTGCTTTAGCCTGTTTGATTTCCTATGGTTATATAAAAATGCTGGGAACGGAAGGTCTTACCCAATCTACTAAAATTGCTATTTTAAACGCAAATTATGTAAAACACAGATTAGAAGGCCATTACGAGACTTTATATTCAGGTGAACGTGGTAGGGCAGCACACGAAATGATAATCGATTGTCGCCCATTTAAAGCCAATGGCATTGAAGTTACAGATATTGCAAAACGTTTAATGGACTATGGTTTTCATGCGCCAACAGTTTCATTTCCAGTAGCTGGAACGATGATGATTGAGCCAACCGAAAGCGAAAGTAAAGCAGAAATAGATCGTTTTTGTAATGCTATGATTTCTATAAAACATGAAATTGATGTTGTAACTAAAGATGACCCCGATAATGTGCTTAAAAATGCACCACATACTTTAGAAATGATTACGGCAGACGAATGGTATTTACCATACTCTCGTGAGAAAGCTGCGTTTCCATTGGATTATTTACGTTCCAATAAATTTTGGCCATCTGTAAGACGGGTGGATGATGCCTATGGCGATAGAAATTTAATCTGTACATGCGCTCCAATTGAGGCATATATGGAAGCTTAAACACACTTTGAACATCGTAAAAATTTGAAAAATTAAATTTTAAATTATTATAAACAGATTATCTTGCTTGTAATATTCTAATTAAAAGCAATTTTATATATGAACATTAAGATTACTGGTACAGGAAGCTATATCCCCTCGACTATTGAAAAGAATGAAAACTTCCATAATCATGAATTTTTAAATAGCGATGGTTCTGCCATTAAAGTGCCAAGTGAAGTTATTGTAAAGAAATTTAAAGCAATAACCGGAATTGACGAACGTAGATATGCAAAAAATCATTTAAATACTTCTGATATTGCATCGTTCGCTGCGGAAAAAGCTATTGAAAATGCTAAAATTAATCGTGAAGATTTAGATTATATTATTGTTGCGCATAATTATGGCGACGTTAGACATGATAGCCAGCAAAGTGATACCGTGCCAAGTATTGCTTCAAGAGTAAAACATTTATTGCGCATAAAAAACCCGAAATGTGTGGCATACGATTTATTGTTTGGATGCCCAGGTTGGATAGAAGGTGTTATTCAAGCCAATGCTTTTATAAAATCCGGTATTGCAAAAAAATGTCTTATTATAGGTGCTGAAACCTTGTCGCGTGTTATTGATGCATACGATAGGGATTCCATGATTTATAGTGATGGCGCTGGTGCTGTGGTTATAGAATCTACAGAAGATGAAGGCGGTATTCTAACACATGAAACTGCAACATTTGCTTTAGATGAAGCGCATTTTATATATTTTGGAGAAACCAACAACCCCGAAATAAAAGACAAGCGGAGATACATAAAAATGTATGGCAGAAAGATTTACGAATTCGCACTTACTAACGTCCCGTTAGCAATGAAATCTTGTTTGGATAAAAGTGGCATTGCTATTTCTGAAGTAAAAAAGATCTTGATTCACCAAGCCAATGAAAAAATGGACGAGGCGATTGTAAAACGGTTCTACGAATTGTACAATCTAGAAATGCCCGAAGGTATTATGCCAATGAGCATCGGAAAACTGGGGAATTCTAGTGTAGCAACCGTACCTACTTTATACAATAGAATTTTAAACGGCGAGATGGAAAACCAACACATCAACAAAGGTGATGTGATTATTTTTGCAAGCGTAGGTGCAGGAATGAATATTAATGCGGTTGTTTATAAGCAGTAACATTTTTAATGATTATTAGAGATTTCCGTTTCCACGGAAAAGAAAAAATAGAATAATTTAATGTACGAGAACAGTTTTCCAAACAAACGATTTAAACATACCATTGAATTTTTAGAAAAACACATTTCTAATTCCGAAACTATTTTAGATTTAGGTGTTGTAAATCCGTTTACGGAAATTATGACTAAACATGGTTATTCTGTTGAAAATACTAAGGGTGAAGATTTAGATATTGATACCTCAACTATAGAAAACTCCAAAGCGGAAGTTGTTACAGCTTTTGAAATTTTCGAACATTTATTATCGCCTTTCACAGTTTTGAAATCTATTAAAGCGGATAAACTCGTTGCTAGTATTCCATTAAAACTTTGGTTTTCTTCGGCCTATAGAAGCAAAACGGATATGTTGGACAGACATTATCATGAGTTTGAAGATTGGCAATTCGATTGGTTATTGGAAAAAGCAGGATGGAAAATTATTGATAGCGAGAAATGGACCAATCCAACTAAAAAAATCGGTATTCGCCCTATTTTACGTTGGTTTACACCTAGATACTATATTGTCTATGCTGAAAGAGTTTAGCCCTATTTATTTCAGTTTGAATGCCACTTGTCTATAATTATTTACTGCACCTATAAACTCAAATTGCCACTTATTATTGGTGCATTTTTTGAAGATTTCGAATGCATCAAATTCATGTTCAAAGCTGGAAAATTCATCAAATATCAGTATGTCATTCACTTTAAGTTTAGGCTGAATCTGAAACAACACATAAAGTGTAGATGAAAACAAATCAGCATCCAAATGATACACACATTGTTTTTCAAAATTACAGTTCAACAACTCCTTATAAACTGAATCTTGAAACCAACCTTTCACAAATTTAACTCTACTATCCTTTATATCTGGGAATTTACCGTCTTGATTAAAATGCCCTTGTTGTTTTTCTTCCCAATGTTCAGGAAGTCCTTCAAACGAATCAAAACCTACAAAACGTGATGTTTCTATTTTGTTGATAGAAGACCATTTTTTAATCATATCTCCGCCAGCAACTCCGAATTCATAATAATAAATAGGTTTATTTTTTAATTCCGACAGCAATTTATCATGCAGCTGAATGCGATTTTTATAGGTTGCAGATCTAGTGTAATAGTCATTAATCTCTCCTTTGCCTTTGTTTTCGCTCATAAATTCAATAAATTCCAAATACTTATGTAAAGCACTAAAATGCTTGAATACTTTCCTAAAAGGTTTATACAATTTAGTTTTTGACAAAAAAGGGTGGAGTGGCATATTACTTTTCTAATATTGTTATTAATTTGTCGTTAGGAATTTTTCTTCCTTGTTCAAATTTAAGTACTCTTAAAGCACCTTCTTGTTTTATAATTTCAAAATTAAAATCATTAAAAACCTGGGCTGAAAACTTATTTCTTTCAGTATGATTATAAGTAACAAAAAAATCTCCAAATTTAAGATATCGCTCTAAAACATAAGTAATAAAGGCATGTTCTATTCTTTTACTTTGTATGCGACAACTAAACATAAGATCGATAAGCTCATTTTTAGACTTTTCAATAATGCCGAAACCAATAATGCCATAGTCGCCAAATTTATCGCTACATCTCAGAACATAAGATGAGAGAGTTTCATTTTGATAAATGCTTTGTATATCAGCTTTGGTGTATCGGTTACCCGAAAAATTCATCTGGTTTGTCCTTTGTGTGAGCTCGTAAACCCTTTCAAAATGTTCTTTTTTAAGAGATTCTATTTCCAATTCAATATTACAGGTTCTTAGAAACTCCAGATAATCGCCTTCATAGTTATCCGATACTTTTTTTCTTTTTTCCTCATTGGCATAAAACGACTTTCTGTTGGTACTATCTTGTGTTACAGGAACTTGAAATTCTTCTAAATCGAGTAAGGTTTTATAATGAATGGCATCCATTAATCTTACTTGAGGTAAGATTGATTGAATCTCTTTCCTTTCAAATTCAGAATCATCAACAAATAAAAACGTGTTCACATTCACATTTAGATCTAACGCTATTTCTTTTAAACTTTTACTTTTAGGCAACCAAGAAATTTTAGGGTACACGAAAAAATCATCTATACCAAAATGTTTTAATGCCTCTATTGCTGAGTCGTAATTATTTTTGCTCGCTATAGAATTGACTATGCCTTTTTGCTCCAATTGGCTTAAAATAGATTTAATACCATCTTTGAGTTTCAGGTTTTCTAAACCATCTTCAACCAAAATACCATCCCAAATAGTATGATCTAAATCCCAAACAACACATTTAACTTTTTTTGACTTTTCAACCTTGGGTTTATAATCTTTTAATTGTACAAATTCAGTTATCCCGAAATATAACGGAATATCACTATCTAATTTTTCAGGTATCAGATTAATGCGATAGGGTAGTTCTGTTTTAATTCTTTTTGCTATTTCATCAAAAGGAATCGTTTCCTTATTATAACCAGGCTTAAGTTCGAAACGGTATTGAAAGGGCATTTTGCTATACTTAGCATCATCATTTCTAATGACCAAACCAAGTGGTATAACACTTTGAGATGGGTTATAAATTTCCATTAAAAATACATCAGGAATTTTTGCCTTCTTATTTTGCTCATCAATTATTCTATTCTTTTTTTGGCTATATCTTTTTTGGATTAATTTTTTCCTTATGAACTGTGATGGCGCTAAATGGATTAATTCGGATATTTTGAAATCCTTATGTGTTCTATTTTCTATTTCTTTAAAATCGTACAATTCATTATTACCTTGGGTTGCTAAAACCCCCCATTTTTTAAATCTGATTTTTAAAATTTGATACCCTTTATCTTTTTGATTTTTTTGGACTACTCTTTCAATACCTTCAACAAAGCGTTGGCATTTTCCATCTATTCTGGGAGCATACAAATCGCAGGTTGTAAAGCATGTAGGCATTGCACATTCGGTACAATGTTCTGTCCAATGAAGCATGCTCATCGATTTTACCTCTTGGTAAGTATTCAGAAATTCATTGAAAACTTGTTGTGGCAAATTTTCTTGAACTGTTTTAATATAAACTTCCGTTTCGTACATAAATGTTTTGAAAAGCTGAACTAAAATTAAGGTTTTATCTAGCTGTAAATATAAACGAAGTCTTTAAAACAAAGTGTATCTCTTATTATTAACTTAAACTTTTAACAGAATAAATACATAAAATATCATTGTCTTTTAATCTGGTATTTACCAACTATTCTATTAAAATACTTGTATAAATTTTCTGTCACAACCCTTCTTTCAGTTTGTTTATCTGGGTTTTCAAGAGAAAACCTTTGAATAATCCTGTTGTCTATATCTTTTTTTAAACCTGAATTACCAAAAACCCTAATAGTACTATCGTATTCAAATAATTCATTTAGTAATTTTTTTGAAATTGATCTATCTGAAAACGGGAAAGAAAATAATGAATAATCAATTCCGAAATGATGTTTCAACCAATCTAAAGAATCAATTATTTCTTTTTTTTGGTCTTCATATGATAACTGAATAAGCGGTGGGTGTGTCATGGTATGCCCGCCAAAATAAAATCCGTCATCTATCATTTCTTGAATTTGGGATTTTGTAATATATGGAGTGTAATCTTTTAAATATTGGTTAACATCAATATCTAAAAGGTTAAAAACAGCATCTACTTTATGCCTATCTGTATATTTTATACTTAGTAATTTAGACTTAAACTCACTAACGCTATTATATGTGAAATTAAATATTTCGCTTATTTCTTTTAAAAGGTTGTTTTTAAATCCATCATTCTTCAAATGCGAAATAACAATGCTTAAGTAATGTTTATACAAACCTTCATTATTATCAACAAAACTTGGGTTTATAAAGAATATAGCATTGATGTTTTTTTTCTTTAAAACAGGATAGATTACAGTATATATTTCCTGTAAACCGTCATCAAATGAAAGTAAAAAGCCATTGTTTTTTAAATTATCATCTAATATATCTTTAGGATCTATTGCTTTATAATTACGGGTCAAAACATCAATATCATCCAAAAATTGGGCACAATTCTTAAATTTATATAAATTTTCAATATGAGCCACCTGATCATCTCTAACCAAATGATAATATGGAAAAACATTTTGGTTTTTGAATTTTGACAAAAAATTCTTGTTTGCAACTGTATATAAAACATCTTTTACAATCCCCATTCAATTTTGAATTTAAATATATTCTCTCCATATGGCTTCCCTTTTACTTGATATTCAAAGTTCGGGGATACCGCAAAAATAACTAAATTAGCACATTAAGTTATTTACAATTAAACGTAAACTTAGAATCAATCAAAAGATCTTGAATTTCTACATTATCATTCCCGCACATAACGAAGCAGAATCCATTGGTTTAACACTTTATTCTTTGGTAAATCAAACATTAAAACCGAAGAAAATTGTGGTGGTTAATGATAATTCTTCTGACAACACACAATCTGTAGTTGATGGCTATGCGCAAAAACATGATTGTATTTCTTTGGTTAATTGTAAATCATCTGACCAACATCTCCCTGGTTCAAAAATTATTAATGCGTTCTACAAAGGCTATGAAACTTTAGATGACAATTATGATGTGATTTGTAAGTTTGATGCCGATTTAATTTTCCCTAACAATTATTTGGAACAACTCGCTCTTCATTTTAATAAAAACGATACACTAGGGATGGTTTCTGGATTTTGTTATATCGAAAAAAACGGCGATTGGATATTGGAAAACTTAACAAGAAAAGACCACATTCGCGGTGCTTTAAAAGCCTATAGAAAAGATTGTTTTCTGGAAATAGGAAAACTAAAACCCTCGATGGGCTGGGACACGGTTGATGAATTATTGGCTAAATATTATGGTTGGGAAATTCTAACTGATGCTTCTCTTCATGTAAAACATTTAAAACCGACGGGGATTAGTTACAATAAAGCATCAAAGTATTTGCAGGGCGAAGCCATGTACAAAATGCGCTATGGGTTTTTTATCACTTTAATTTCTGCATTAAAACTGGCTTACAAGAAAGGTAAGTTAAGCTTATTTAAAGATTATATGGCCGGTTTTTTTAGGGCAAAAAAAGAAAAAATAGAATTTTTAGTTTCTGAAGATGAAGGGAAATTTATTAGAAATTTACGTTGGAAAGGAATTATGAATAAATTCCAAAAATAAAAAATCCCAAATTCCATCACTCAACCAACAATTATAGGATGTTGAGGAAATTTAAGTCATTATGAGACCTGTCGGGTTTTAAAAACCTGCCATATAGTCTTTTAATACTCTTCACTTTTCAATAAATTTTATAAAAGTTCCGTACTTTTATAGTCAAACAAATTGAAAGAATATCGTAATTCTTTAAACCTCCTTAATTTGAATACTGAAACCACCTTTTTTGCACACCCAACAGCGGTAATCGATGATTCATCTATTATTGGACAGCATACAAAAATTTGGCATTTTTCTCATATTATGAACGATTCCAAAATTGGAAACAACTGTAATATAGGTCAAAACGTAGTTATTTCTCCTAATGTTATTATCGGAAATGGTGTAAAAATCCAAAATAACGTTTCGGTTTACACAGGTGTTATTTGCGAAGATGATGTATTCCTAGGGCCATCAATGGTTTTTACAAACGTTATCAATCCAAGAAGTTTTATAGTTCGAAAAACGGAGTTTATGGAAACCTACGTTGAGAAAGGCGCATCTATTGGTGCTAATGCCACTATTATTTGCGGTATTAGAATTGGCAGGTATGCCATGATTGGCGCAGGAGCAGTTATTACTAAGCCAGTACCTTCTTATGCGTTGGTAGTTGGAAATCCAGGAAAACAGATAGGTTGGGTTAGCAAAAATGGCCATAGACTTTCTTTTGAAAACAATACTATTGCTACATGTCCTGAAAGCGGACAAAAGTACCAACTAAATAATGACACGATAAGCCCAATACTATCATGAAAAATTTCGCATTAATGGGAGTTGCAGGCTTTGTTGCTCCTAGACATATTCAAGCAATTAAAGACACTAAAAATGAGCTACTTGCTGCTTTCGATCCAAACGATAGTGTTGGAATTATAGATTCTTATTTCCCAAAAACTCATTTTTTTACCGAGTTTGAACGTTTTGATAGGCACTTAGAAAATTTACGATTAGAAAAGAACAACCCCATAGATTATGTTTCAATTTGTACACCTAATTATTTACACGATGCGCACGTTAGGTTTGCTTTAAGAAACAATGCCGATGCCATTTGTGAAAAGCCATTGGTTTTAAACCCTTGGAATGCAGAAAAGTTAATGGCTATTGAGGCGCAAAGTTCAAATAAAATAAACACGATACTTCAATTACGTTTACACCCTTCAATAATAGCACTTAAAGAAAAAATCAAAAACCAATCGGCCAAAGAAAATCATGTTATAGATTTGACTTATATCACTTCTAGAGGAAATTGGTACTATGCATCTTGGAAAGGAGCCTTAGAAAAATCTGGAGGCATTTGTTCTAATATTGGAATTCACTTTTTTGATATGCTTATTTGGATTTTTGGCGATGTTGTAAAAAGCACCGTACATCTTATGGAACATGACAGGGCTTCTGGGGTTTTACAATTACAGAACGCCAATATAAGATGGTTTTTATCTATTAACTCGGATACATTACCAGAATCCGCAATAAAAGAAGGCAAACGCACTTTTAGGGAAATTACAATTGATAATGAAAAATTTGAATTTAGTGAAGGGTTTACCGATTTACATACAGAATCTTATAAGCACATCATATCTGGTAATGGATTTGGTATTTCTGAAACTTTAAAATCTATAGAATTAGCGCATGATTTAAGGCATACAAAACCTGTAGCTTTAACTAACGATTTTCATCCTTTGGCAAAACTCCCAGTTTCAAAACATCCCTTTTTTTAAGTAAATTTCTAGTTTGAAATTAAAACCCCCACTCTTTATAACTGTTAGAAGCCTCCAATTCATTTTCTAAACCATCCTCCAATTCAGGAAAAAAATCGATCCCAGTTAATGCTTCAATATGATCTAAACCCGATATTAAAACTTCTTTTGAGACCCTTCAGGTTTTGAAAACCTGAAGGGTCTTTAGTGCACCCCATTGAGCTTCACTAAAAACCTGAATAAGATTCACTCCAAAAATAGTTTGGCGCTTTCAATGTCCAGCAATTTCTTTTTCTGCTTGTGGGCTTCCTTGAAGTTCCAATAAATCCCCGAACCAATCAATCACTTCTTCTCTTGGAATAGCGGTTTAATATGGGGATGTCATGCAGATTGATCCCTTACAACTACTAGAAGTCTCAACCTTATTTTCTAAACCATCATCTAATCCAGAAAAATTCAATCCATGTCAACACTTCAACATCATCTAAACCCGATATTAAAACTTCTTTTGAGACCCTTCAGGTTTTGAAAACCTGAAGGGTCTTTAGTGCACCCCATTGAGCTTCACTAAAAACCTGAATAAGATTCACTCCAAAAATAGTTTGGCGCTTTCAATGTCCAGCAATTTCTTTTTCTGCTTGTGGGTTTCCTTGAAGTCCCAATAAATCCCCGAACCAATCAATCACTTCTTCTCTTGGAATAGCGGTTTAATATGGGGATGTCATGCAGATTGATCCCTTACAACTACTAGAAGTCTCAACCTTATTTTCTAAACCATCATCCAATCCAGAAAAATTCAATCCATGTCAACACTTCAACATCATCTAAACCCGATATTAAAACTTCTTTTGAGACCCTTCAGGTTTTGAAAACCTGAAGGGTCTTTAACGTGTTACAGGAAAGCACTTACTCCAAAAATAGTTTTGCGTTTTCAATGTTCAGCAATTTCTTTTTCTGCTTATGGGCTTCCTTGAAGTTCAATAAATCCCCGAACCAATCAATCACTTCTTCTCTTGGAATATTGGTTTTTCCTTGGGAAATAATAGATTGGTATGATGAATATTTATAAATGCTAAAATCCTTAGAAATTTCATGCTTTTCGGGATTTAGATGAATGTACAAAACAAGCGTTTTTAAATATTCTTCGTTTGAAATATTTATTCGTTTAAAAGGTTTTTCAAGTAAGCTACCTGTACGATTGTATTTTTTGTTCATCGCTTTGGTATATGCATTGAATAAATTCGAAAATTGTTGAGATGGTAATTTACATTCTTCTTTTACTCTCAATAGTATATGGAAGTGATTGGGTAATAAGCAATAGCTAAAAATCTGGAAATCTGGTACTAGATATTTTATGATTAATTGTAGAAAATAATTATAGTTTAAATCTTCCAAAAAAATATTCTGACCGTTATTTCCACGATTATAAATGTGATAATAGTGTCCTTGTTCAATTTTTTCTATTAACATAACTATTTGTTTTGAGACCCTTCAGGTTTCTTGTGCTGAACTTGTTCCAGTATCTAACCTAAAGGGTCTTTAGTTTCTTTAATTAATACCCCCACTCTTTATAACTGTTAGAAGCCTCCAACTCATTTTCTAAACCATCCTCCAATTCAGGAAAAAAATCGATCCCAGTTAATGCTTCAATATCATCTACTGAAACCACAAATTCATACAACGGTTTTTTAGAATCTTGATGTGGCATTAAAAACCCAATCATTTTCGTCTTTCCAGTATTGTTATCAATCAACACTTTATAAAACTGATTTGGCACCGCTACATGTTCATTACCAATCGTTTTCATAGTGCCTTTAAGAACACCACCAGTTACCACAAAAACACCATCATATTTGTGCGCCCAATAGCGTACTTTTTGTTCTAAAGTATTCCAAATCCCAGCATTGAATTGATGTTCTTGCGGACTGATATTACTGGTTAAAAACGTTTCGTCGTGGGCAGATTTACTATAACGTCTGTCTCCCGCAGGACAAAAATGGCCACGATCATAACCCGAATTCTTGTAGTTTCTCCAACTTGCAGCTCCAGTTTTTACAGCTTTGTCTATTTCAAAATATGGACGTTTGTGATGTATGTTCGAAAGATGGGATTTCTTTAATTCATAAGCTACCCATTCTGCTTGCTCATGTTTTTCGCTATAGGATAATGAATAGCCTTCGTGATGCACAATCTGCCCTGTGGTACTTGTGGGTAAAAAATATTCGTTAGTATCATTTTTAGTTGTTTTACCATCTAAAACGATTTCAGTTTTTTCTTCTTCAACTAAAAAATGTTCATACCCATAAACTCCAAGAACAATTACTAGAGCAACGATTGAATAAAAAATGCGTTTGTTCATTATTCAAGAACAAAATCTAAAGGCTGCCCAATAGCAAAATTTGGAAAACTAATGCCTAAAAGCGCCGAAATTGTAGGTGCAATATCTGTGATTTCGGTTTTCTTAAATGTATGACCGTGTTTAATGCCTTTTCCAAAAATCAATAACGGTACATGTGTGTCATAATTTAGACCACTTCCATGCGTAGAACCTGTTTTCCCATAATTAATATAGGCAGGATCATCTACTAAAATAACATCTCCAGAACGTTTTTGATTGTATCCTTTTTGCAACAATGCTTCGATACCCTCAATAAAGTCAACCGACCCCATAGCTGTTGCTGTGTATGCTTTTGAAATGTGTTTGTATGTCATTTGCTCATTAACTATGGCTTCCTGTACATCGTCTAAATCCAAATCCAGTTCCTTGATTTTTTCTTTGTTTAAGAAAATTTGATTGTTGCTTATGTTCTCAACAATGTCATTAGTTCCGAATGTCTCCATTAAAAACTTTTGAAATACTTTTTTTCGCGCATCGTTATCGACATATCCCGAATTGATCCTAACAGATTGCAAATATGCAGGCACATCAATCGCTCCATGATCTGCGGTTAAAAACGCAACATATTCTCCCTTGCCTACTTTTTTATCTAAAGCGTTAAAAAAACGCTCTAAATCTTTATCCAATCGAATATAAGTATCTTCAATTTCTTTGGAATTTACCCCAAAATTATGGCCTACATAATCGGTACAAGAAAAACTCACAGTTAAAACATCAGTAATATCATCCTGACCTAATGCTTCGCCGTCAATAGCCGCCAAAGCAAAATCTGCAATTAAACTATTTCCGTAAGGTGTTACTTTTAGAATGCTGAATCCCCCATTTTTAGTTTTCAATTTTGCGAGTTCATATGGAAAGGTAGCCGTTTCTTTGCCTTTAAAACCACCTTCAAAATTATTTAAATCCGTGCCACTTTCCGTGTAGGTTTCAATATCATATAATGTATTCCAATCTTTTAAATACGATTCTGCAGTTTTGGAATCATTGAAATTGTTTACCCATTTTGGTAATGTATTCATATAAAAGGTACTGGAAATCCAAACGCCCTCATCTTCTCCATGAAACCAATATGCAGCGTTTGCAGTATGTCCAGCAGGTAAAATTGCACCTCTATCTTTTATGGAGATACCGATAGTTTTTCCTCGCATTTGCGTGAACAATCTATTTTCATCAGAAAACGTGGTTGTTAACATGCGGTGTGGAGACATTTGGCCAGCCGATGCATTTGTTCCGACAGATGTAACCGAATCGTCTCCAGCACAATACACCATTTTTTTTTTTTCTTTATCGTACCAATTATTGCTAATTACACCATGATATTTAGGTGTAGTACCTGTGTAAATAGAAGTATGTCCAGGCCCTGTATAAGTAGGCACATAATTAAAATGATTGTTTTTGCAATTGAAACCTTCGCGCATCATGCGTTTAAAACCGTTTTCGCAGAATTTGTTGTTAAAACGGGTTAAATAATCATAACGCATTTGATCGACAACGATACCAACCACAAGTTTTGGTTTTTCGTTTTGACCCAAAACTGATGCTGTTATTGAAAATATAAAGAATATGAATATAAAACGTTTCATTTTGATATAAATTGAATGTATTCAAAAATACACATATTAAAGTATCATTAATTTAAAATTAAAGTTAAATACCTGTGATGCTAATTTAAGCATATCTTTTTTTACTTTAGCACTTACAAATTCTTATATGACATATCTACACAATATAGGCGTCTATTTTTTAATGATTGTTGAGATGTTTCGGAAGCCCACTAAATGGGTCGTCATGAAACAACTAATGCTTAAGGATATAGACGATTTAATTATTGGTTCTCTTGGTATTGTTGCTTTTATATCATTTTTTGTAGGTGGTGTTGTTACAATTCAAACAGCATTGAATATCGACAATCCATTGATCCCAAAATATTTGGTTGGTTTTGCAACGAGACAATCTATTGTTCTGGAATTTGCTCCGACTTTTATGTCAATTATCATGGCAGGAAAAGTAGGGTCCTTTATCACATCAAGTATAGGCACTATGCGCGTTACAGAACAGATTGATGCATTGGAAGTTATGGGTATTAACTCCCTTAATTATTTGGTGTTTCCTAAATTTATATCCATGCTCCTTTATCCATTTATTATTTCTATTGCCATGTTTTTAGGTATTTTAGGTGGAATGGCAGCATGCGTTTATGGCGGATTTAGTACTCTGGAAGACTACATCGTTGGGATTCAAACCGATTTTGAAACCTTCCATGTGGTATATGCCTTTATTAAAACTGTTGTGTTTGCCTTTATTTTGGCTACGGTCCCATCTTATCACGGTTATTATATGAAAGGTGGTGCTTTAGAAGTTGGTAAGGCCAGCACAACATCTTTTGTATGGACTAGTGTTGTGATTATAATTTTAAACTATTTCCTAACCCAAATGTTATTAAGCTAATGATTGAAGTTAATAATTTACATAAATCATTTGGAGATGTAGAAATTTTGAAAGGCATCAGTACATCTTTTGAAAAAGGAAAAACAAACCTCATCATTGGGCAAAGTGGTTCTGGAAAAACAGTTTTTTTAAAATGTTTATTAGGCTTGTTCGATTATGAAGAAGGCAGTATCTCTTATGATGGAAAAATATTTTCTAAACTTTCAGAAGATGAAAAACGTAATATTAGAGCAGATATTGGCATGGTATTTCAAGGTAGTGCTTTATTTGATTCTATGACCATTGCACAAAACGTCATGTTTCCGCTTCAAATGTTTACCAAGCAAAGCAAAAGCGAAATGGAAGACCGTGTGGACTTTGTTTTAAAACGTGTTAATTTGGATGATGCCCACAATAAAATGCCAAGTGAAGCGTCTGGTGGTATGCAAAAACGTGTGGCTATTGCACGTGCCATTGTAAACAACCCTAAATATTTATTTTGTGATGAACCAAATTCTGGTTTAGACCCAAAAACCGCCATAGTTATCGATAATTTAATTCAGGAAATTACTGATGAGTACCAAATCACTACCGTTATAAATTCCCATGACATGAATTCAGTTATGGAAATCGGCGAAAAAATAGTGTTCCTGAAAAACGGACTAAAAGCTTGGGAAGGCTCCAATCAAACAATTTTTAGGACTGATAATGAAGCTGTTACCGATTTCGTATATTCTTCAAACTTATTTAAAAAAGTACGTAAAATGTACTTGGAAGAAAATGGGTAAGCATTAAAAAATCACTACCCCTTATTTTTTTCAGTTTGAAAACTTATTGAAATGATATGAGCCCTCAATCCATTTGAACGGTACATAAAATTATACCGAAATACCATAGTGTTAAGTATCGATTTTCTTTTTATGTTGTTATGGGGAATTACTTTAAGCCCAAGTCCCGCATTATAAGTTTGAAAATTCGATAAATCAAAATCCGAAGTAAAAAATGCATCGGCACTATCATGCTGCATAAATTCATCAAAATATTTGGACGCTTTTTGAGTGTAAAACCGAAAATTTGGCAGCAATTGTAATTCTGGTTTCAGCTTAATTACCGTTTCATTTTCCATTGAAAAACCCAAAATCCCAAAATTATCGGCATATCCTTGTAAGCCGTTTTTTAATATCAGGTTCCCCAATACAAAACTGTTCAGTTTTAACGCCAATGCGCCTTTCCAACGTTCATTTGGAAGTTGTTCAACGCCTAACATACCATCTGAAAAATAGACGCGATGAAAAGGCGTTTCCAATAACCCTTCTTGGTAGGTCAATTCAGGATAAACACCAAGAATAGTTTTTTTATTGATAATTTTTGAATACCCCAATTTAAGATTAAAGGAGTTGCGTTTGCTTACATCATACCACTCTTTAAATCGAAGTTCCGAAGGATATATTAATTTTTCTGGGCCATTATGGTCGTCATCCAATCTGCCCCATCGCAAATCATCAATAAACATTTGAAATTGGGCGGAGTATGTTGCCAACCTTTCAGTATCTTCTTTTACCAAGCCAATCTTGCTACCAAAAGAAAAATAATCACTTTCAATGGAAAACCCTATACCTCCGTAAATGGACATTTTGGATTTTTCCAAAGTCCGCTCATACGTGGTGAAGCCATAAGTTCTGGTATCTAATCTTGAGGCAGAGGACATAATCGCATCGATATTATCAGTTGATGCGGAAGATATCACATCGGCACCAATATTAAAAGATAATGCATGCTTCTGCCATGTTCTTTTAAGGGTAAAGGAAGGGCCGTAAACGGTAAGTCTCTCTGTGCCAACACCTCCCGTAACCGCCGAGTTATCACCATCCTGAAGATAATGGTTATACACCATTTCTATCTCGGTTTTGCTGACGCGTTCTTTTACCGCATTCTCTTTGGCCTGTGCCCTTGCCATCAACTGAATAAATGCAAGACTCCCGACCATCAATAGTTTCTTGTTCATCTTTCAGTTTTAGTTACAGCCGCATCCCCCGCTTCCTTTTGTACCTCCAACAGGAGTTGCGCCTTCTCGAATAGACTGCACATAATGATTAAAGTTTTTTCCCGTATCATTTTCCATTTGCATCTCGGGGTCGCTTACATATTGCCGCTCGTAAGGCTTGACTGCCTTACACGATGAAATTACGGCAAGAAATAATACACTATACAGTAATTTTTTCATACTTCAGTTTTTCAGAAAAAAACAATTTATTTTCAGCATTAATAATCACACAATACGTTTTTGGCAACTGGTTTACAAACTCCAATCCTTTTGCTACCCCTTTTACATATACCGCAGTTGCCAATGCATCGGAGAGTTCAGCACTTGGCGATACAACCGTAACACTTTTTATGCCGGTTAACGGCATCCCCGTTTGCGGGTTGATGTTATGCGAATAGCGTTTACCTTTCCAAATAAAATGCTGCTCATAATCGCCAGAGGTTGCTACCGAGGCATTTACTAACGGAAGGTGTAATAACGCTTCATCTTTTAAATCGGGGTTGGCAATTCCTATGTTCCAATGAGAGCCATCTACTTTTTTTCCAAAAGCAGTTAAATCTCCGCTGGCATTAATATAACCCGAAGTAACGCCATTATTTTGCCACAATTTTTTTACCATATCTGAAGCATACCCCTTTCCTATGGCATTAAAACTTATTTTGATTCTTGGTGATGTGAACGCAATACTCAAATTTTGTTTATCCAATACAATGTTTTGATAGCCTACATGTTTCAACGCTTCTTGTATTCGTTTATTTGAAGGCATTTCAAAATCGGTGTTCTTAAAATTGAAAAGGGCTTTTAAGGCCCCTACCGTAATATCAAAATCGCCCTTTGTCAGTTTTGATATCGCGATGCTCCGTTCAATTAAAGCCATGGTTTCTGTATCAATCCCAACAGGTTTTACGCCAGCATTTTGGTTGATTTTTGAGGTTATCGAAGTCGGTTGATATTCTGAAAGTAAATTTTCGATCCTTTTAATTTCATCAACCCCCATTTGTAACCATTGGTTGGCCTTTTTTTTATCTTGAGCCAGCACTCCCAAACTAAAAGCTGTCCCCATAAGTTTTTCTTGACGGACAAACGCTTTCATTGAAGTGTTTTTAAATTGGTTAAAATAACCTCTCGCATTGTTTTACAATCGAGAGTTTTTTGATAATAAATGCGTTTATAAAACAAGGTATCGGTTCGGGAAAGGATCAAGGTTGGAAACCGCCCATCAAATTTATAGCGTTCAGTCAAAATTTCGTTGTTTCTTTTGACTTGGATATCCTGTTTTTTTCGTTGAGGAAAGTCAACCCTAGTAAGCCCAATTTTATTCGCACTTAAAAAAGCAGTAAACGACGTGTCAGAAAGTATGTTTTTTTCAAGTCTTCGGCAATTGACACACCAATCGGACCCTTCAAAAACCACTAGTCTATAATCATGGGGTTTGGTTTCTTTTGAATGGCTGCTGATAGTCATCCAAATAAAAACGAGTACGGATATGGTTAGTACTTTTTTAATGGGTTAAAAATGTATTGGTTGGTTTAGATTATAAAATTAAAACTAATTTTTTAAACGCTATTGAACATACTCCTTTTATTCTGGTTTTTCTAAAATGACACCAATAACGTTTGAATCGTAATCTTCATAGTGATGCCAAGGGCCATAGAGCCACAGCAACACCTTATAACCTCCGTTTGCAACAACGATCGGTCTTATATTTCTATGCGCCGAATTTTCAGTAATTGGTTTCCATGTGATCGTTGAAATATCATCATTTGCTCTAATTTTTGCGCTGTAAATCTCATGATTTTCTCCTAAATCTTCCCCTGTTGAAGGATTGACGTCTGTGGAAATATAAACATTAGTAGGATCTTCTGGATCGAAAGCAAAAAGCCCTGTATAACTACTTTCTGCTTTGTATAAATATTTGCCTGCATAAGCAATTTCTCGGTCGTTCCATTTTTCCCCATCCCATGATGTGACTCTATAGCGATGGTCACTATCATCTAAATAAAGCGTGTAACCAATATGCGGATTGTTATTTTCATCCTTTGCCGTAGCACAGGTCCATGCACTATTTGGCACACTTTCGTTTATGATAGGCTTCTCCTTAGTATCGCTACCACTATACAATTTTTCAGCTTCCGAAGAACGCAAAGGGCCTTCGTCTAAAGTTTTAATTTTAGTACCGTCAACATTGTAAAATGCATTATTAGTGTATTCAACATAATATAGATTATTACCAAAAGCACGAGGATGCGCATCCGTATAAGACACGCCAATAGTATTTTCATCAACTTGTAAATATCTGACATATGGACGTTGGAAACCTTCAACATCGTTGGATATAAAATGTGTTCTGTTTCCCCAAGTTTCGCCGTGATCTGAAGACGTCATAAATGTGGGGTTAAAATTTAAGCCATCTCTAAAAAAATTGTATAGTTTCCCTTCGTTTTCAACATAATACAAGTTCATATAGGTTACTCCTTTTTTAGAATCGTATTCATGCTGAAACTTTTTGGGATTATCCCATTTTAGATAATTATTTGAATCAGAAATAGTATAATAATGCACTTTTTCATTGGCATGTTTTGCCCACATTGCAAGCACACTTCCGTCAGGTCTTTTATATAAAGCAGGTACATCATGGTCATCTACCTGAAGGTTTTTATGCAGCACGAGTGTACTATCCTGTTGTTCCGATTTTAAATCGAAAACACCTAACCGTACATCGCCACTTTGACCGCTTAATCCAGCTATAATGAGTTTTTCATTACTAATTATTGCTCTCGGATCTTGGTACCAGCACCATCCACCATCTTCCATAAATGTGATGTGATCCGTCGTTTTATCAATTGGATAAAACCTTTTAATATACTTATAGAGTTCTGAACCGGCTGCTAAAAATGCACCAGTACCATATACTTCCGTATAATCTTTAAAACTTTCTCCCGGCTCAGCACCAATAGGTTGCACATAACCCAACATACCCTCTTCATTGACACATTTTTCGAGTGCACTCCATGCTTTAAGCAAAATAGGTTCATAGGTTTTTTTGTCTAACAAACCGTTATTGATTCCCCATACAATACCGAAGGTAAAAAAGGAAGTACCGCTAGTTTCTACATTTGGATAATCTTTTACATCTCCCAATAATCCAGCAGACCATGTACCATCTTCTCGCTGTGTTCTTTTTAGGGTTTGGGCAATTTGCTTAAAGGTGTTTTCATAAAAAGCCCGTCCTTCCCAGTCCTTCGGTAGATCTGGAATTAACAATGCCAATCCACCAAATACCCATCCATTACCACGAGACCAAAATATCTTTTCTCCGTTGGTTTCTTTTTTATCAAAATAAGAATTATCGCGGTAAAACAGTTGCGCTTCGTTGTCCCATAATTCGTCATAAGTCATATGGTATTGGGTATCCATATACTCTAAATAGGTGCTATCTTTTGTAACCTTGGCTAATTTAGCCCAAACTGGTGGCGCCATAAACAAAGCATCACACCAATCCCATTGGTATTCTTTTCCTTTGTCGCTATTTATAATGGAATCAAAACGTGCTTTTGTAGGTTTGATAGAGGCGATATGTTTTAGTCGATTGTTTTGATGTAAATTCAAATAAAACTGACCCACAGTATGGTCATCGGCGTGGTACATCCGTTTATGAAGTTGCCAATTGTTTCTATCCCCGAGCTCAATGAGCCAATTGACATATTTGGGATAGCGTGACACCTCACTCAATTGAAACATTCCAGCATAAAGTGCGCCATTTGTCCAATCTAATTCATGGTGTTTATTGCGATTGTTCCATTTTTTTCTATTTTCAGGTGAAGGTAATGCCCGGTATCTTCCCTGTTCTTCAAAAGTCTCTATTTGCCAGTTGGCTACTTTTTCGGTAAGCTTAATCACTTCGTCAGAAGTAGGAATGGTGGTTACTTGTTCCTGTTCTTTACAGTTAAAACAAAGGACTGTAATACTAAAATAGAATAAGATGTTTTTCATTTAAATTGAATTTGATTTACCACGGCATAAACCACGATTTGCACCAGCGATTAAAACAGGTTTTTTACGGGTTTAGCATCAGGTTTACTTCAAAATTAAAATATTATTCTGTTTAAGCTCTTTACCCAACCAAGATTTTAATTCTTCTTCTTTCTTAATTTGAATGCTATCTGGAACATCTTTATTCCATTTTAAACGTAGAACAGAAACCGTATCAATATTTATAAAATCTTTTGACTCTAACATTTTAGAATACCCTAAATACTCCAAATCCTTAAACCTTACCTTAGCTTCTCGTGATAAGCTGGAAAAAGGTATAGCATTTTTGTTGCCTTTAGATTCTATTTGCGCATTTAAGCTTGTAATATTAGATTGCAATTCCTCGATTTGGTTTTGAAGTCCGTCAATAATATTATCCTTTTTATCTAAGTCCCTTATTGCCCTATCATATGCATCAGAAATTTTATCGAAACTTCTATTTTTATTTCCTTTTATGTCTAATTTAAAGTCTTTAATTTTTTCATAATTCTTTATTTCATTATTTAAATCTGCAATGGTCGCTTCTGGTATTTCGCCATTAAAATAAAGACTAATTCTTTTTTCCTTCCAATCGGGAGTCCCTTTTTGCAACCATAGCTCCTCATTAGATTCCACTTCAGTTTTCATAAAATTATTATAGTCACTCTCTAATCCGCTTTGCGTAATAAAATTAATAAACGTCCATATTGCAGGTGCCATAACCAAAATTGCGATTACAGATGCCAATTGCGCTATTCTTTTCCTTTTTTTGGAATTGGCATATTTAAGCATTGGAAAACGCAAAATCTTTAACACTAAAAATGTTGCCAAGGCAATAAAAATGGTATTTATGGTAAATAAATACATGGCACCAATAAAATAATCCCAATTATGTGCCAGACCGTATCCAGCTGTACACAAAGGCGGCATTAAAGCTGTAGCAATCGCCACACCAAAGATTACTGAAGCTATTGTTCCTTTTTTTGTACGCGCAATAATTAACGCTGCACCACCAAAAAATGCAATTAGCACATCTCTAACATCTGGTTTTGTACGACCAAAAAGTTCTGTGGTCATAATATCGGCAGTAGGGAAAAATTTAAAAAACAAAAAGGCAGTCATTAAACTTAGAACAATCATAGTTGCTAAGTTTATCAGGGATTTTTTTAGCGTATCAATATCATTGATAGCTATGGATAAACCCACTCCAAGAATAGGTCCCATTAAAGGCGAAATTAACATGGCACCAATAACAACTGCTGTAGAGTTAGCGTTTAAACCAATAGAAGCGACAAATATAGAACACACTAATATCCAAGCTGTAGCGCCTTTAAATGGTATATCCCCTTTTATAGCTAGAATGGTAGCATCTCTATCGGTATCATCTCTAAAATCTAAAAGCTCTTTTAAAAATTTCTTGACACTTGCAAAAAGTCCTTTTGCATCTTTTTTAATATCTTCTTTAGATTGCTCAACGTTTTGCTCCTTTTTTAAAGTTTCGGCCTTAGCCTCTTCTTCCGAGAAATTAAACTTACTTTCTTTACTCATAATTAGCCGTTTTGTTCTCCAAATTTGTCTTTTACCTTTTGGAGTGTTTTCTTTATATCTTGTTCTTTTGACTTAGGAAAGATAAGTAAAACTTCGTCTTTATCCACAATAATATAATCTTGCAAACCATCAATAACTACAATTTTATCATTTTTGGTTCTTATCATATTTCCTGATGAATCCTCTGCCAAAGTTCTGGCATTCACCACAGCATTGTTAGATGCATCCTTGTCTAATTTATCATATAAACTCCCCCAAGTCCCTAAATCGTTCCAATCAAATTCAGCTGATATCACATATACATTTTTAGATTTTTCCATAATCGCATAATCCACCGAAATATTTTCTGCCTTTGGGTAATTATCTCGAATAAAATCATCTTCAAAATCGGTATTGTAAACGCTTATTCCATTTTCAAATAATGCATACAAATCTGGTTGATTATTTTGAAACGCTTTAACCACACTCTTCACGCTCCACATAAAAATCCCCGCATTCCATAAAAAATTGCCTTGTGCAATAAATTCTTTAGCGGTTTCGTAGTCTGGTTTTTCCCGAAACTGTTTTACGGATTTTATCGCTTCCGCGGAAGACTTATTGTATTCAATGTAACCAAAACCAGTATTTGGAAATGTGGGCTGAATACCCAAAGTCATTAATGCATCATTTTTTGAACAGAAATTGAAAGCTTGCTGAACGTTTTTTGAAAATGTTTTTTCATCCTCAATCCAATGGTCACTTGGCGCCACAATCATAACCGCATTCGGATTTTCCTTTTGGATTTTTAATGAAGCGTACAGAATACACGGTGCTGTATTTCGCATTGCAGGTTCTAAAACCACTTGTCGTTGTTCAACCTCTGGTAATTGTTCCAAGACCAAATCATTGTAGCGTTCGTTGGTTAAAATGAAAATGTTTTCTTTTGGAATTAAACGAGATAATCTCTGAAACGTTTTTTGGATGAGGGTATCCCCTGTTCCCAGCATGTCGTGAAACTGCTTTGGAAAATCTTCGGTACTTATTGGCCAAAATCGAGATCCTACACCGCCTGCCATTAATATGGCATAATAGTTTTTATTCATTGGTTTCTTTTATCAATTCTACTTCTGCATTAGGGTTAAACAAATATAATCGTCCTGTTTTTACCTCAACACACTCAAAACGTTTTACCCTTTTTTCTCCCATTTTAAAAACTTTTCCATTGTATAGTTGAAAAACACTTCCGATAGGCAGTTCAAAAATATAGGTTTTATTATTCGGTTTATCAAATTGCTTTAGGGCTAAAGATAAATTAACATCAGTATCACTACTCGCTTTAGGGTTTTTAAAATGTTTTGCCAATAACGGTAATATATCATTTGGAAAAATTTCTGGGTTTAAAAAAGGCAACATTAAATGCTGAAATGTCCTTTTCCATTCTATACCATGGGGTTTTATAAATCTTCCGTAGGTTTTATAAGCTTCAAAATGTGCAATCTCGTGAATTAAAGTAATTAAAAACCGGTATGGATTTAAGTTTGAATTTATAGTGATTTGATGTTTTCCATTAGGCAAACTCCTATAATCGCCATGACGGGTTTTACGTTCATTCTTAATTTTAACTAAAAGGTTTTCATGCTCTAAAAGTTTTAAAACTTGAGCAACTGACTGTTCTGGAATAAAATCTTTTAGTTTATTTACCATATTGATGATTGTTTCTAACAACAA
This sequence comes from Algibacter sp. 2305UL17-15, assembly GCF_040720935.1. Lineage (NCBI taxonomy): Bacteria > Pseudomonadati > Bacteroidota > Flavobacteriia > Flavobacteriales > Flavobacteriaceae > Algibacter > Algibacter sp. 2305UL17-15. The sequence continues at coordinate 43,363 of NZ_JBFDAE010000015.1, read as the reverse complement.
TCTAATTTATTCAATAGTTATCGCAATCTGATCAGAGACCAAATCGCCTGATTTAACAACTACTTTAAGTGTTCCTTTATTGTAATTAGATTGTACAATCCCCAACGCTTTCCCATTGTGGGTTTTAATCACATTCCCTTTTGGATGTTGCACGTTGTATTCCCAACCATTATCCACAGCAATGAGTTGTCCTTCCCCTTCAATTTCAAATTGTACATCGGCATCTTCATTTGGAATTAAAACACCTTTTTCATCTAAAAGCTTTACTACAATATGCGCCACATCTGAATGATTAGCGTTCATTTGACCTCTATCACTTTCAATTTTAAGTTTTGCAAGTTTGCCTGCGGTTTTCAAACTGTATTCATCCACTTTTTTTCCGTCGTTGTAACCCACAATTTTTAATTCTCCAGCTTGAAAAGGGACCAACCATTTTATCACATGATCTTTGTTATCATTCACTTTTTGTTTCCCAAACGATGTTCCGTTTAAAAAGAGTTCAGATGCCTCACAATTAGTATAGCCCTGAACTACAATCTCCTCGCCTTCTTTATAATTCCATGAATCCTCAATATCATACCAGGTCCAACGGCGTAACCAATTGGTACGCAGTTCTAAAGTAAACCCCTTGTCTTTATCGTATTTATATTCTGAAATTGAAAGTGGCGCTGTTCCCACATAAACCTTGGGGTCATCCTTCCATAAACATTCATAAAAATGACCACGCGGCATTTTGAAACATGCAAAATCAAAGAAAGATAAGTTTAGCCCTTTTCTAGGAAATGGTCCTGCTTCTCCCATATATGCAATACCTGTCCATGTGAAAATCCCAGCCACAAAATCCCTGTCGTTTATGGCTTTCCACTCTTCATAGGTGCCGTTGTTTTCTGAACCTAAAATTTTCAAATCTGGATATTCTTTATGCGCGCCATCATATTCTGGTGCTCTATAATTAAATCCAAGTACGTCCACAGCATCTGCATAACCACTCACATTAGCTATTACAGGCAGTACACTACCTACGGTTACAGGTCTGGTAGTGTCCATTTCTTTAGTCCATTTTGATAATAAATTGGCTATAACCACCAGGGAATCCACCTCTGGTTTCACACTTTCAAAAGCCGCTTTATTCACTTCATAATCGTAATTAGGTATGTGTTCGTAATATTTTACATTACCATTTACTTTTTTATAGGCCTGCGAATAATATGGAAACGTCCATTCAATTTCGTTACCAATACTCCACATGAAGATGGCTGGATGGTTTTTATCGCGACGGATACAATCCTGTAAATCCTGTTTTGCCCATTCGTTAAAATAGGACGAATAGCCGTCTGTGAAGGATTCTGGCGCATCGTTGGAACCTAGTTCGGTAGTGTGCTTGTCCTTATCTTGGCTCCATTCGTCAAAAAATTCGGCATCTACCAATAGTCCCAATTCATCACATAAATCCAAAAATTCTGGTGCATATGGATTATGGGCAGTTCTTATGGCATTACAACCTATACTTTTCAGTTTCATTAAACGTCTTCTCCAAACATCAACGGGAACCGCAGCTCCTACCGCTCCTGCATCGTGATGAAGATTTACGCCTTTTATTTTTACCTGTTTACCATTTAGAAGAAAGCCCTTGTTTGCATGAAACTCAGCAGTACGAATACCGAATGTTTCAACAACCTCATCTAACACATTATCATTGCTTATAATTTGAATTTTAGCCCTATAAATATGCGGTGTTTCCAAATCCCACAACTGTGGATTTTTTAAACTAATTTCTGAATCTATTTTTGATACACCTTTAATTGTTAATTCTTCGGAAGTTTCGCCAACTAATTCCCCATTAGGAGCCAAAATTTGAGTTTTTACTTTGATGGCATCTTCTTGTTTTGAAGTGGATTTCAAATCGATATCAAATGACACTTTCGCCTCTTCGGAAGTAATTTTAGGTGTCGTTATTGTAACGCCCCAAGTTGGAATATGAATAGCGTTACGTTTTACCAAGCGTACATTCCTATAAATACCAGATCCTGTGTACCACCTAGAATCTACATAATTGGAATGATCCACACGAACTGCAATTACATTTTCTTTATCGAAATGGAGATGAGGTGTGAGGTCGTAATTAAAACTGACATAACCGTTGGGCCTAAAACCTAAAAGATGTCCGTTTACCCAAACTTTGGAACGTGTGTAAACTCCATCAAATTCTATGGCAATGTTTTTATTTTTATCGGCTTCGTTTAACGTGAACGATTTTCTGTACCAGCCCACGCCTCCAGGAACAAAACCTGTACTACTTGCTGTTTTTCGAAATTCGTTAACACGAACAGCCGAAATTCCCGATGGCAAATTATTGTTATTTGCTGAAGTTTCTACATTAGCATCTGCATCCGCCTTTACGGGTAATGGAGGCATAAAACCTTGTTCTATACTCCAATCATGAGGCAAATGTAAGGTTGCCCATGGGTTATCATTAAACTCTAAATTTTGAGCATTTTCAATATCACCAAGTGTAAATTTCCAGTTGCTATTGAAATTTATGTCACGTTCTAAGCTAGTTTGTTTATTTTCTGAACATGAATAACTTACCAGTAAAATTATGGTCATTAAAAAGTTGATTTTGCGCATCTCTATCTATAGTTGTTTTAATTATTAAATATAATAAAAATCAAGAATGAGTGACTGATTTGCTATCAAATCATAGTAATCAATTCCGACATTTTACTAAATGTTTCTGTTGCTTCGTGTTCTAATTCGTTCTTATAATCATGTTCAGTATAACCAAACACATCAAAACCTCCAGCCTTTGCGGCTCTAACTCCCGAGACACTATCTTCTATAACCAAACATTCATGAGGTTTAAATCCCATGGTTTTGGCTGCCCACAAAAATATATCGGGTTCAGGTTTCCATTTTTGAATGGCGTAGCAACTAAAGATATTACCTTCAAAATAAGGCAATAAACCTGTTACTTCAAGGTTCAACCTTATTTTATTTTCTGGCCCGCTGGAGGCGACACAAAATGGGATTTCTAAACTTTCAACCACTTCTTTAATACCTTCAATGGGTTGAATTTTTTTCCGAAACGCCTCGAATGTGTTGCTGCGGTAATCTGGTTCGAAATTCATAGGTAGAGGTTTGCCTATGCGTTCAGAAATTAATGCCATACAGGAATTGAGCGACTTTCCTTTGAGACCAATGAGGGATTCTTTAAAATCCATATCAGCGCCCAACTCGTTTGCCATATCGATTAAAACGCCAATGGCGATGGATTCGCTATCGATTAAGACACCATCACAATCGAAAATTATGCATTTGTAGTTGCTCATTTTTTTAGTATTGTATAATTTCAAATTCGCTTCGCCTGTTTAATTGATGTTCTTCATCAGTACAATTTAATAGTGGGCAAGGGACAATAGGTGCTGTCTCTCCAAAACCTTGAAACTTCATGCGCCTTGCATTAATAAAACCTTCTAAAGCTAAGTAATTTCTTGTTGATTCTGCACGTCTTTCAGATAAAATTTGATTGTAGCGCACAGTACCTCTACTATCTGTATGCGCACTTATTTTTAGATGAATATTTGGATAGCGTTCTAATTTTAATGCTAATTCATCTAATATTTTTTTAGAGTCCGCTCTTATATTCCACATATCGAAATCAAAATAAATAGGTTCGAGTTTGAAAAATAATTTTCCATCCTTCTCTACTACCGGAGGTCCTTCAACATCTGTCAATAAGGCAAATCGTTCTGGATCTTTTTCTTTTAATTTTTTATCTATTTTCTTTTCAGCAATTACAGCTTCTATCGGATCAACAACAACTGGAGGCGGTGGCGGTATTTTTTTCAAATACAACACATGCTTTTGGTCTTGTTCTTCTAGAACTTTTACAAATAATTCTCCAGGATAATAATCTGGGTTTTCGGCTTTTAACTCATAAGTTTCAGCTAATAAATTCATATTAAAAACCGCCAAAGTATCTAAAGTATTTGTGTAAAGTGGTTTGCTTTTCTTATCCAATAAAATCACATTTACATCTTTAATATAGGTTTTTGTTACTGCGTCCCTAACTTCGAATGTATTGATATATTCTCTTATAAAGATTTCTCCCGTTTGTTCAAATTTAAAAATATCATCACTTTTTTTATTTCTATTTGATGAAAAGAAACCTTCATTTCCATTGTGATAATTTAAATTAAAATCGTCGTATCTTGAATTGATGGGAACGCCCAAATTTACTGGGATTGTAAATTCTCCATTTACCAATTCGGATACAAAGTTATCCAACATACCTAAACCTAAATGCCCATTGGATGCGAAAAATAGATTTCCGTTTTCAGATATAAATGGAAAATGTTCACGGTTTTCGGTATTTATGGTATCTCCTAAATTAATGGGAACACTCATTTCATCATCCACGGCTATATTTACGTAATACAAATCGAAACCACCGCAACCACCCTCCATATCTGAAGAAAAGTATAGCTTTTTGCCATTTGGACCCAATGCTGGATGTTGGTATGAAAATCCGTTTTTATTAAATGCTAATTTTTCTAATTTTGACCACTTTCCATCTATTTTGGTTGATTTATATAAATGGATATTATTGCTTCCTTTTTCATTGAATTCCTTTTTTCCGTCATTAAAATTACTTCTGGAAACATATAGAGTATTGCCGTCTTTTGAGAAACAAAAATTACCTTCGTGAAGCTTTGAGTTTATAGTTTTAGGTAACGGTTTTGGAGTACCAATGGTGTCATTCTTCTTATTAACTTTAACGGCGTAGATATCCAAAAAGGGCTGATGTGTCCATTTATAGGTTTTACCCAATATTTTATGATTATCTCTATCTGATGTAAAATAAACACTATCTCCATATTTTACGGCTCCAAAATCTGAAGCATCAGAATTAAACTGGGCTTTTGTTACTTTATAATCTGGGTTTTTCAACTTAAACGCTTCAATCGTTTCAGTTGCCGTCTCTTTATTTACAGATGCTGAAAGATGCTCTTTATATAATTTATAATAGTCCAAACCTGTTTCGTAATCGCCTAAAGCAGAAAGCATTTGATACAGTTTAAAATTATATTGATTATCGTAGGTTTTGTCTTTTTCTCCAAATCTGCCTTTTACAAGCAGCTTTAAATATCTTGAAGCTAGTTTATATTGAAAGGTGTTATAGTAACATATCGCAATATTTTCTAAATCTTTTTTATGGCGTTCCTTCTCAATATCTTCTTCGTAATATTTAGCGGCAGTTATATAATCTCCCTTTTCGAAAAAGCGATCTGCCCTACTCTTTCTTTGTCCAAAAGACACTTGAAAAACAAAAAAGGCTATAAAAATCAAACTTATTTTTTGTGTCATATTAATAGAATCTTGGAGATGAATATTTTTTGCTCAGTCCGAGTACATCAAATTTATAAAGTAGAATAAATTCGTGACTTCCATTATTAAATGTTTTTAATGTACTGGTATTAAAATCATAAGCGTAGCCTATTTTTAAGTTGGGTGTGACATTAAATCCTGCCAATCCAGATACGGCATCTTGATATCTGTAGGACACACCCAATTCAAACTTTTCGAGATATAATACATTCGCAGAAACATCAAAAGATAACGGCGATCCGCCAACGTATTTTACAACCGTAGATGGTTTTACTTTAAATTCATCATTGACCTCAAACACGTAGCCACCAATCAAAAAGAGGTGAGCTTCGTCTGTATAAACCACTTCGTTGTCAATATTCAAATCGCTAGGTATTAAATTTGGCAATGAGATTCCGGCGTAATAATTCTTATGAAATAAAAATACGCCTGCTCCAATATTAAATATGGTTTTATCTGTATTCCCAAATCCAGGGTCTGAACCCACATTACTGCCAATGGCACTAAAATTTATATGATCAATGCCCATCTTTAAACCAAAGGACAAATTTAAATCTTGCCTCAGCCGAATCTTATAAGCAGCATTAATATTGAAAACATTTTCGCTGATATTTACGTTTCCGCCAATGTTATCATTTAAATAATTAGCACTTAATTCTATGTTGTCACTTAACGGGATATTCGCAAAAACATTGGTTGTTTTAGGTGCGCCTTGTATGCCCACCCATTGCGTTCGGTATAAACTTCCAACTTGAACGATACCAGGCTCGTTAATCATATAGCCAGGATTTACCACACTCATATTATACATATACTGTGTATATTGAGGTTCCTGTTGGGCATATACAGACAAACTACATAGTATAAATAGTATTAAAATTTTAAATCTCATGATCTAACTTATTATCTGCTTAGGTAAAAATTTCCTTGAAAAGGTTTCGAAACGCCATCTTTGGGATTAAAAACGTAGAAGTACACACCAGATGGCAACTTGTTCCCGATGGTTAATGGCACATTGGAAACGCCATTGAAAAGTGGTGTATTATTATTTCCTCCATAAACTTTAGTGCCGTATCTATTAAAAATATCAATCTCGAAATTCGGAAAGGTTACCGGTAAATTACATAAGTCGAATGCATCATTTTCACCATCTCCATTTACAGAAATTCCGTCTTTGATACAACTCTCGCAAGTGTTATTATCTATAGCCAAAATTGTTACGGTCATTGCAACCCTTGGAGACTCGCAACCGTTAACATCTAAAGCAGTTACGTAATAATCTTCTCCGTTAACAAGAACAGTTCCCCTAGGTAGCGGCATTGTTGCTATTGCTGTATCATACCAATTATAATCAAAACTTGTACTGACTTGAAGCTCACTAACCGTAGCTCCATCTACTGCACAAAATGTTTGATTGGATACAGTAGGAACGGCTACCTCAACTATGGAAATTGTAATTATTGTAGAAGATAAATTACATGATGAATGCCCTTGGATTTCATATTGAAAATTATAGCGCCCCTGAGTTAATTGCGACACATCCAGAAGACTGCCTGATAAAAATCCTGTTCCGTCTAAATCATTAAATGTACCGCCAGAATCTGCAGATGTACCTAAATAATCCCGTAAATTTATTTGCAAATCAGATTTACAAACGGCATATAGACCTCCCATGCCCGCATTAGGACTTTGGTTTAATGTTATCGTTATTGTTGCGGAGTTTCCCGGACATAAAATATCCCCTGCTACATTAACATTGTCTGGAACGGTATAGGTGTAAATGCCGGCTTCAGATGACGCTGGATCAAACATAGCATTTTGGTCTGTGGTAGTAAATCCATTTGGTCCCGTCCAAATTCCATTGTTATTTGGATGGCCTCCAAGCCTATCAAAAAGATTAAATGCGGCATTGTTATCGCAAGCAACAATCGTATCACTTAAGCCTGATTGATATGCTTCAAAAACCGTAAACGCTAAATTTGCTGTATCTGCACATCCGTTGGCTGTAAGTGTGGCATATCTAAAATCAAAGCGCTGTTGGTTATTTACTGTTGGTATTGTGAATGTTGTTGGATTGCTAATACTATTTCCTGTTGCATTATCCGTCCAAGTTCCCATAGATCCTTTATAAATGGGGTCGTCAATACCATTTGTGGTTAATAAAGTGAATAAATCCAATGGAAATACTAAAATAGGATCTGTTTCGCAAAACTCTAACCCCGTTGTATCTTCTCCCGCATAGAGTTTGGGATAAATTGTAAAAGTTACTTGAGCTGTTTCAGCATTACAAAACCCATTGTCATTTAATAAAGCGTCGCAGGAATTGGGAGCGTATGTAAATCCGCTAAAATCATCACTAGGACAATTAACTCCTGGCGACACCTGATACTCAAACACATAATTACCAGGTGGCGCATTTTGTAAATTAACAGTTCCTGAAGAAGTGTATCCCACATCATCATTAGAAATCAATCCTAAGCGTGAAGGACCGGAAATAAATTCCCAATTCGTGAATTCATTACTGTTGTAATCAAACAATACACCAGCCTCTGTGGTAAATTCCAATTGATCGTATAAATCTATACTTGCCGGATTAGTTGGCGCATCTTCACAAAAAGTCAATACATTGATATCCTGCCTAAAAGGCCTTAAATATTCATATATTTTAAACAACACCATTGATTCAGCGTCTTCACACACGCCAGAACGTTGATCTACTGAATATGTAAATTCGAATTCAGCACAGCCAAACCTTAATCCGTTAGCCGCTATTACTTGTTGGTATAAAGTGTTGATATTTATATGGGCATCATTGGGAGAATTTATCTGGCCATACGCATCTCTTGACCAAACACCTTCAATATCTTCCTGTAATAAAAACTCATCGTCTCTTAAATTGATATCTGCATTATAATTCCCGTTAAGTATCTCTAATTCGCAAATACGAGTGGCTTGTCCGTACCCAGAGAAGACTTGTCTTGTAACAGATATATTGACTGTAGTTTGCAAAGTGACATCACATGGCGGAATACCGCTGATGACATAAGTCAACTCAAAAGTTTCTTGATCTGCCAAAGGAGGTCCTGGACTATAGGGAATGTTTACCGTTAAATCTGAACCTACTAAACTCACAAAATTAGAACTACTTCCATTATAAATCCATGCTCCATTTAAGTGAGGACTAGGTAATGATTCCATGGCTTCAAAAAGGTCAACATCTGGCAACGTGAAACATTGTTCTTGGGGTGTTGAACCTATATCGCAGGCTTCTAAATTTACATCATCAATATTCAGGACTGGTCTAGCATAGCCAGAAAACGGTCCTAAAATTAAATTTACTGTGGCTAGAATTCCATCTGGACACGAAGAACCAGTATCGATAAGTTGGAATTGATAATCTGTGATTAACTCTGAAGCATTATCTAAATCCCAGAGATACAAATCGCCTGTTGTTTCATCTAAAGCAAAATTAAAATTTGGATCGAACCAAGTTCCCGTAGCTAAAGACATTGAGCCTCCGGTAATGGCATTAAATTCAGTATACAAATTTATGATTCCGTCGGGGACACTATCCGAATTGCCATCTATAATGGTCATATCACAAATTGTAACGGTCTCAACTTGGTTACACTGCGCTTGGACTCCTGTAAATAAAGCGGTTATCATTACAAGAATCCCAAAAGTAATTTTTTTCAATATCGAAGTGATTAAATTTCTGGAAAGATAAAAATTTTAGTAAGTTGAGACTGACAATTTTTGTTATTTTTTCACAACGATATTAACAAGAACTAAGTAAAACATCAAAACACCTCAAACAACGTTATTTAAGGCGTAGAATTAGAAACCTGTAACAATTTCCCATTATAATATGCATTCCCATTCAACGAAAAATCAAAGATGTATTCTGCCATTTCCAAAGCCGTTGTTGGCGCTTGATATCCCGGAAACGCTTCTTCCAGCATTTCGGTTTGAACTGCTCCCAATGCCAAAACATTAAACGAAATACCAGACTCCTTAAATTCTTCTGCCAATAATTCCGTTAAGGTAATTACAGCTGCTTTACTGGAACTATAGGCTGCTAATCCAGGGAATTTCATGCTTCCTTGAACGCCGCCCATAGAACTAATAGTTACAACATGACTTTCTTTTTTCATAAAAGGCAAAACCACTCTTGTTAATTCGGCAACGCCAAAAACATTGGTTTTATAAACGGCTTCAAACTCATCCATTGATGTTTCCGTAAAAGGCTTGTTTAAAAGTGCGCCAGCATTATTTATTAAAACATCTACTTTGTCCCATTCTTTAGAAATAAAACCTTCTACTTTTTGATAAGCTTTAGGGTCATTTAAATCGAAAGAAAAACAAGTTACATTATTCAATTTTAAATTTTGAATAGGTTTTTCATTCCGCGAAAGCGCTAAAACTTGATGTCCTGCTTTGGAAAATAATTGGACGAGCTCAAAACCAATACCTCTACTGGTCCCTGTGATAATTATGTTTTTACTCATGGTTCATTTTTATTTCTTTTGTGGGCGTATGTGCCATTTGCTCTACAGCAGGAATAATTTTGTTTATTAAACTGGCTATAAATTCAAAATCCAATTTATCAATTTCATCATCAACATGATGGTAAAAATCAAAATTAGTCATATCACATGAAGAAATGCTTTGACTTGGCACAGAAAATTCTTGAAAAAAAGGATAGTTATCAGAGCGTTTGAACAAATTGTATTTTATGGCAATTTCAGATTTTCCTATTAAGTTTGAAGACGTGTAACTATTCATCTTTTGTGCCATATTGGATAAATCATAACCTGTTATGAACGCTTTATAATCTCTATCTTTAAAAGGCACACCTATCATTTCGAAATTGACCATAGTGTACAAATCCAAACCTTCTGTTTTTAAACGTTTTGCCAAATGCTTAGACCCCAATAACCCTTTTTCTTCCGCAGAAAACAAAGCAAATATCATACTGCGCTTGTTATCCTTTTTGTTTACAAAATATTTCGCCATGGTTAATACGGCACTGGTCCCCGCTGCATTATCATTCGCACCATTGGCAATAGAATCGCCAGCAACCGATTTGCCATAGCCAATATGATCGTAATGCGCTCCTAAAATAATAAATTCATTTTTTAGCTTAGGATCTTTTCCTTCAATATAACCAACAACATTGAAAGCATCTAAACTATCTACCTTAAAGGTATCGCGATAAGTATGGAAATCTGGTTTTATGCCGGCATCCTTAAATTTAGCCTCTATAAAAGTTGCAGATTTTTCAATCCCTGGGCTACCAACATCCCTTCCCCTTTGGTCGTCTGAAGCCAAAAAATTCACAATATTTTTTACTTCCTCAGATGAAATGGTAATAGATTGAGACTTTACCCCGCTTTTACAATTCCATAAAAGCATGATTATCAACACGTAACACAATCTTTTCATATTTTGGTTTTAAAAAAATTAAAGGTAAAAAAAACCTGTTTCAATCTCGATAATTATCGGGAGAAACAGGTTTGAAATAATCGGGGACTTAACTATTAACCTAACTTAGGGCTAAAATGATTAAACTGAACATAGCGCCGTAGAAAAATGCAAAAAACAGTTCTGTCTTATATTTATTAAGTTTTGAAATCATGACTATCCGTTTTCGTTAACATCTAGAATGTTAATTGTTAAGATAGATTTTGTAATATTAACACCATCGCTTACAGCTATATTAATCACAATTTTGGTGGTTTGTTCATAATCAAATGCACTTGCGTTCACTATATAAACTTCGCCACTCGTAGGATTTATACCAACAATATTGGCAGGTGTCTGTGATACTATGGAATAGGTTAATTGATCTTCTTCCGCATCGGTTGCTGTTACCTTAGTCAGCAAATCTGATGTTGGATTTTCATCCATATTTAGTGTTCTGTTTTCTAAAACCGGCGCTTGGTTTTTTGGTGTATCGTCGCTATTACATGCGCTAATTGTAGCTATTAACACTAATAGGATAAAGGTTTTTAAGGTATTCATAATATTTAGGTTTGGGGTTAATTTTTTTTACTCTTTGACTATTCGTTTTATAATTTCATTATTATTTGCCTTTATTTTCACGAAGTATATTCCGCTTGATAAATCTGAAATATCATATTGATTTTGAGGTACAAAACTTTTTATTGCCTGCCCATGCAGGGAATAAACTTCTACTTTGGTTAAATCTATATTCGATTTAATTTCTAAATAATTAGCCGTTGGGTTTGGGAATATTGAAATATTGCTTTCTACTTCAACATCAACTAAAGATAAGGTTGGGTCTAAATATTTGTACAATTCTACACCAGTTCCTGAAACACCGTCATCAGCAGAAAAATAGAGATTATTCCCCATAACCTTAAAATTATCTGGAGAACTACTTCCTGCTCCAACATTAATATCCGCAACCATGTTTGTAGTTGAATTAAATCCAGTAGAACTCCACAACTCCCTTCCGTTTATGCCGTCATCTGCAGTAAAATATAGTTTTCCGTTATATTCTATTAAATCACTTGGATTACCACCATTAGCACCAGGAACAATATTTTTTAATAAGCTTACATTATTTAATGTTGTGCATTTAAAAACTTCTCTGCCCAATGCAGGATTTGTTGCAGCAAAGTACAAAGCGTTATTAAAAACAAATAGATTACTTGGATTACTTCCTGTAGCACCCGCATATAAATCTATTACCATTTGTGTTCCAGCGGTTGTCCCGTCGCTCATCCAGAGTTCCTCTCCATTTGAAGCATCGTTTGCGGTAAAATAGAGTTTGTTATTAAAAATTGTAAAATTACCTGGGTTACTGCTATCCGCATTTGTTGAAGTTACTGTCGGGTTTATATTTTTAAGAAGCACCGTTCCAGACGGAGTCCCATCAGTTATATACAACTCCCTACCAACACCAGCATGGCCATAAGCTGTGAAGAAAATTTTTCCATTTACCTCAAAAAAATCCTTAGCATCGCTCCCTGCTGAATTTCCATATGAAATATCAGCTAATTCTTGAGTACCAGAAGTTGTTCCATCAGATTCCCATATTTCATAATCTGTCGGTACTGCGCCATCAGATTGAAATATAACTTTATTTGCGGTATTGAACGCTGTTATATATCGTGTTTGACCAGATGCAACCGATAACTGCAATTCTGAACTTCCATCATATTTGAATAAAGCTCTTGCTCCAGGAATTGCTCTTGCATAATAAAGTTCCCCGTTGCGAACAATAAAATAAGGGTTAATTGATGTTGCTGTACTTTGAAATGCTGTGGTGCCAACTGAGGTACCATCACTTTGATACAAGTTAGAATTTGTAGCAGAACTATTAGCCTGAAAGTAAAGCAAATTATTATAGACTTTAAAATTTCTAGGGTCGCTAGAACTGGTAGAAAATCTTAGCTCCTTAACAAGGGCAGTCCCAGAAGCTGTTCCATCTGTTCGCCATAACTCGGTATTTCCTCCAGATCCTGTATTGCCTGCTTGAAAATACAGAATACCATTATGTTCGGTAAAATATTTGGGATTAGAATCTCCTGATGGATTAATATCCTTTACCAAACTCACTTGGGCTTGGGTCAACATAACTGTCATAATTGATAAAAAAAGTAGATTTGTTTTCATTATAAATAGGTTTTAAAAGTTCTGGGTAAATGTAGTTGCCAGAACAAAGGACTGTACTACCCAAAAGGGTAGAATTATAAAACCTATAACATTTTCAATCTGAAAAATCTTTAAATGAGATTCTCTTTATTCGCTTTTTGAACCGCTTCTATGTTAGAATTTACTTGAAGCTTAATGTAGATGTTTTTTAAATGAAACTTGATAGTGTTTTTACTGATAAAGAGCTTTTCGGCAATGGAATCATAACTGTTTCCTTCTGACAACAGCGTTAAAACCTCTATTTCACGATTGGACAATTCAATTTTACTTGGTTTTTTTTGAAATGAACCCACTACCATTTTCGCAATTTTGATACTCATGGGCGCTCCGCCAGAAATTACTTCATTTAAAGCATCAACGATATCATGAGGAGATACATTTTTTGTAAGATAACCTGTTGCACCAGCACAAAGCGCATCAAAAACCATTTGTGAATTTTCATAAACAGTAATCATTATAATATGGCTATTTGGAAATGTGCTTTTTATTTGCTTTGTGCCTTCTACACCGTTTATTCCAGGCAATTCTATATCAACTAGGTAAATTTGGGCATTATCATACTTTAGGTTTTTAATTGCATCTTCACAATTATGATAATTACCTACAACTTGAAAATTTTGAGTATTATTTATTACTTCTTCAAAACCTTTAGCCAAAGGAATGTTATCTTCAATAACAACCACTTTATATATATCCAAACTATGCATTTGTATTGGTTTTACCAGAAAAACGAACGGTAGTCCCTTTTTCTTTATCAGAATAAATTAATAGTTCTCCTCCTATTTTTTGTGCTCTGGCTTTCATATTTGAAATACCATTAGTTGATTTTTCGTCTTCAACCAATAAACCAATACCATCATCCGCACATTCTATAATTAGTTGCTTATCCTTGTAATAAAAGCTAAGCATCACTTTGTTACATTTGGCATGTTTCAAAGCATTGGTCATGGCTTCCTTAAAAATATAAATTAGTTGTTTACTCCAATAGTAAGGGAGCTTATCATTAGCTTCAATATGCTTTTCGAGAATAAATTTAATAGTGGTCTTACTAAAATAGCTTTCGCCAAAATCTGAGATATAGGTCGCCAGTTCTTCTACATGGTCACTACCTTCTTTTAGGGAAAAAATAAAATCTCGGGTACCGAAATAGAGTTCGTTAGCGTCTTCAGTTATCTGCTTAACTTTTAATTTAATTTCATCTTTTTTATCGGAAACCTCTCTGTTTACTAAATTTGACAATAAGGAAATTCTCGCCAACCTATTGCCCAAATCGTCATGAAAATCCTGAGCGATATTCTCCCTAACTGCCGCCAGTTCTTTTTTTAATGCAATTTGCTTTTCAAATGCTAACTTTAACGCTTTATTCTTTTGCTTGGTTTGCTTTAACCGCACCATACTCCCAATAAAAAGGATGCAGATAATGATTAACGAGGCAACAATCAATAAAATAACCAACCTCTTTATTTGTACTTGCTTATTCTCAATTTCTAAAGCATTTATTTTTTGTTGCTGACTAAGGTTTTTTATTTCTGAATTTTTTAAATCTGTTTTGTACTTGGTCTCAAGCTCATTAATATCCTTGATTTGATCTTGCTCTTTCAATTTCCTATCAAATTCCATTTTTTCCTCAATGGCCTTAAAAGCTAATCCATAATCTTTAAAGTACTTATAGGTTTCATAAGAAAAATTAGAAATAGCAGAACCATAATAGGGCTCTGTTTTAATTTTTAATTGGTTTAAGGAATCTAAATATGAATATGCCAACGTTTTCTGGTTGTTCACTTTGTGCATTTCCGCTAAAGCTTCAAAAACGTTTATTTTAATGGGTTCGCTAATATAACTATGGTAAGTTAAAATCTGTTTTGCAAACCCGCCTGCTTTCTTAAAATCTTTTTTAACGATGTAATAATCACATAATAAACTTAAACTTTGGGGAATTTTTGCTTCAAAATTATTTTGTTTTGCAATTTCCAAAGATTTTTCAGCGCATATTAAAGCATGTTTATCGTAATTTTTATTTCCAAATTCCTCAAATAAGTTTAAGTAGAGTTGAGAAGCAAACTTGTAAATAACAAATTTTTCATTATTGGAAACTCCCATATTGGTTTCAATAATTTTAATCGCTTTCTTTATATATTCTATTGCTTTTTCTGATTGATTATCATGAGCATATACCAAAGAGACTCCGTAAAATGCTATGGCTTCACTAGAGTAATCTAAAACCATTGCCGAAAGTTTTGCAGCTTTTAATCTGTTTTCTATTGCTAATAGTTTTTCACCTTGGTTTATATAAAGAGCACCAAATTTATTATGTAATTCTGCTTGCATTTTAACATCGTTAATTTCTTTTGCTAACTTTAATGCTTGCTTTAAGATGTCTTCAGCGTTTTGATAGTTTTTAGGATTAACATGTACGTTGGCATACACCACATGCCCATTTGACATATACATCAAAGATTTTATTTCCTTTTCTTTACTACCAATTTTTCGAGATAATTTAAGTGCTTTTTTTCCAAAACTAATCATTGAATCTCCCTGGCCAGTATTATGATAATAATGCTCTCCTAAATCTAAAAGTGAATTAATCAAAATAGTGTCTTTAGCTATTTTAATTTTATTTCTTAATTCAGCTTCTTTAGTTTGAGAAAAACCCAAATTTATATGAAGCATAAAAACAAGAATAAACCACCTCAAAAATAGACACATAATACCACAATGTTTTGAACTTAAATGTACAAAAACATATCAAAGCAAAAACCTACCCGATGGGGTAGGTTTAGAGTTCCGTATTTAATTGCTATTAACCTATATAAGTAAAAGAAATAGTGAACCATAAAAACGCTAGGGCCAGTTCACATTCTTAGTTTCAAAATAATCTATCATTTTTTAATTAACTTTTTGGTTTCAATTCCCTTTTCAGTCTCAATATTTACAAAGTAAACACCATTTTGTAAATCTTCAATTTTGTAATACTCTTGATTTCCTTTAAAGGTTTTAATTAGTTTACCTTGAATTGTATAAATGGATAATGAATCTATAAGTTGATTTGAGTTAATCCTAAAACTATCATTAGCAGGATTAGGAAACAAGCTAACTTTAAAATTATTGATTGTGGTTATTGAAAGCGTAGGGTCTTTATATTTGAACAATTCTCTACCGCTACTCCCATTATCGGCAACAAAATATAATTCACTATTAAAAACAATGAACTGTTCTGGGCTGCTTTGTGATGCAAACCCAGAATTTATGTCTGCTGCCATTAGCGTTCCAGAAGGTGTGCCATCGGTAACCCACAGCTCTTCGCCCGATGTACTGTTTGATGCATTAAAATATAATTTTCCGTTATATTCCGTAAAGCCTTTAGGGGAACTGCTACCACTACCAGACTCTATATCCTTTAGCATAATTGTAGATAAAGGGGTTCCTGCGGTTTCCCATAATTCTCTACCATTTATTCCGTCAGAAGCAGAAAAGTATAATTTTCCATTAAACACCGTTAGTCCGTCTGGCAAACTGCTTGCAGATCCTGGTCTTATATTTGAAGCATTAATAATAGCCCCTGAAGTATTCACATAAAATAATTCTGTACCTAAACTTGAGTGGGTTGCTGAAAAATACAACCGGTTATTGTAAATCGTAAAATCAGTTGGGTTACTATCAACAGATCCGGCGTACAAATCCTGAACCATTTGTGTTCCTGAAGCCATACCATCGCTCATCCATAGTTCTCTACCATTTACACCATTATCTGCCGTAAAATATAAGAGGTTATTAAATACGATATAATCCCTTGGAAAAGCATCGCCAGAACTATTTATGGTTTTAACCAATTGTGTATCAGAATTTGTGCCATCTGTAGCATAAAACTGCACGCCATTAGCACCACTAACGGATGAACTTGCGGAAAAATAAAGTTTCCCGTTGTATTCGGTATAAAATTCAGCATTTGAAGAAAAATTGTTTACCGGGCTAACATTTGATAAAAGTTGGGTGTTTGCCAACGTACCATCACTAACCATTGGCTCTCTCCCAACAGGCAAAGGTTGAAAAGCTGAAAATATTAACTGGTTGTTAAACTGAACAAATGCATTCGGCGTGGAATCACCAGTACCAGTATTTATATCGAAAAATAAATTAAAGCTCGCTCCATCACCTCTCCATAACTCTTTTCCATGAGTACCGCCATCTGCGGATAGGTATAAATTTCCTTGAAAACCGAACAAACCAGTTGGCGATGACCCCAAATTCGATGTGGTATTGATATCGAATAATGTGGTATTTGTGCCGTCGTATTTCCATAATTCCCTACCATTTACACCATCATTGGCGGTAAAAAATAGGGTACTGTTGAATATGGTAAGTCGTAACGGATTTGCATCTCCCGAAGCATTGATGTTTTCAACCAAACTGACTTGACCAAAAAAAGGCGAGGTCATGAATCCAAAGCATAAAAGTAGTAATTGTTTCATAGTATTAAATTTTAAGGTTTGAGAACCACAAAACTATACCTAAGAAACATCTTTTCCGCCACCCCTCGGGGTAGAATTTCTATATCAAGTTTTCTTTATTTGCCTTTTGTACCGCCATGACGTTTGAATTTACTTGAAGTTTAGCATAGATTTTTTTTAAATGAAACTTAATCGTGTTTTTACTGATGAATAGCTTGTTTGCAATTACACTATAACTATTACCTTCAGATAACATAGTAAGCACTTCTTTTTCTCTTTCTGAAAGTAAAATTTCACTTTGTTTCTTTCGAAAAGAGCCTACAACCATTTTTGCAATTTTTATGCTCATGGGCGCGCCACCTTCAATGGTTTCATTTAAAGCATGGATTAATTTTTCCGGCGATAAATTTTTGGTAAGATAACCTGTAGCACCTGCACATAAAGCATCAAAAACCATCGAGGAGTTTTCATGGACAGTAACCATTAAAATATTACAATTAGGTTGACTATTTTTAATGTGTTTGGTACCTTCAACGCCATTAATACCCGGCAAATCAATATCTACTAGATAAATATCGGCATCATCTTTCTGAATGTTTTCTATGGCACTTTCACAAGCTTCATAAATACCTACAACTTCAAAATTATCCGTATTATTTATAGTGGTTGCAAAACCATGGCTCAAGGGCACATTATCTTCAATAATTACAACTTTATACTTCATTTGATCAATATGTTTGTTCAGTCTTTCCTTTGAAAAAAACTGTAGTTCCTTCATTTTTTATACTTATAATTTCTAATGTTCCTCCAATTTTTTCAGCTCTTTTTTTCATGTTTAAAAGTCCGTTTTTCGAATTCAAGTTTGATGGTTCAATACCTATACCGTTATCTTCACAACTAATTCTTAAAATACCCTCAGCATATTCAAACTTCAAAATTAACGTGTCACATTTAGAGTGTTTAAAGGCATTGGTCATAGCTTCTTTAAATACGTATATCAATTGTTTGCTCCAATAGTGGGGCAGTTTTTTATTTAAATCACTATTTTTCTTTAATATGAAATCAATATTAGTTTTGTCAAAATAGTCTTCTGCAAAATCAGATAAATACATAATCACTTCTTCAAGGTAATCACTATTTGGTTTTAATGAAAAAATAAAATCTTTAGTGCCAACATATAGACTTATGGTATCTTCCTTTACTTGGGTAACTTTCTCTTTTACATCCTTATTGGCTTCTGACAATTCGTCTTCAACCAATCTGGATAGAAATGAAATTCGCGCCAATTTATTACCTAAATCGTCATGAAAATCTTGTGCGATGTTATTGCGAACATTCACCAGTTCTTTTTCCAGTTCAATCTGTTGCCTTATAGCTTCTTTTAAAGCGAGGTTCTTTTCACGCGATTTTCGTAATTGCATCCATTTCAATATAAACCCTCCTAGTAAAATGAAAGCAATTGCAATGGCTAAAAATATCCATAAACGCTTTATTTCAGCATCTTTTAATTCGGTTTGGTATTTGGTTTCAAGCTCGTTTATAGCTTTGTTTTGCTCAATTTCTTTCTTTTTAGTTTCAAAATCGAAATAGCTATCTAATGCTTCAAAAGCCAAATCAAAATCATTAAAATGCTTATAAGAGGTATATCTGTATTTTTCAATAATGGAACCATAATACGGACGCTCTTTTAATTCCATGTTTTTAAGAGAATCTAAATACGCATAGCACAATTCCTTGTTGTTTTGAGCTTTATAAATATGAGCTAAAGTCATAAATACATTCAACTTAGTATCTGTTTTCATAGTCGAACTATACGTTATGGCTTCCTCGGCATATAATCTTCCTTGGTCAATATCGCCGTTGTTGATATGATAAGAACTCAACACGATTAAATCCGAAGGAATACGTTGATTTAAATGATGCTTTTTTGAAATTTTAAGTGTTTTTTCCGCAAATATAAATGACGAATCCTTATAGTTTTGAAATTTAGGTCGGCTTGCTAAAACTGCATATTGTTGTGCTGCAGAACCATATATGATACTTTTTGCTAAAGGAGCGATATCACTTTTAGTGTCGCATAAATTTGTAGCTTTTAATAAATACTCTAATTGCTTTTCCGTTTGATTTTGAGTTGAGTATATAACCGAAATTCCATAGCACGCCATGGCAAGGGTCTTAAAATCTGATACATTTTCTGCATGTTTAATGGCTTTTAAAAAGTGATGGGTTGCTGTTGATAGTTTATCTGTATTTTGATAGAGTCCACCCAACCGATTGTGTATTTCTGCAAGCTCTTTTAAATGAGTATTCGATTGTGCTAAACTTAAACCTTGAGTTAAATAATCTTCGGCTTTATCATAAACTCGATTAATCATGTACCCTGAACCGATGAGTCTTAAGCCTCCTATTTCATCATCTATATTGCTATTATGTTTTGAAAATTTATGGATTTTTTGCCCGAAGCTAATCATGGAATCGCCTTTTCCAGTAGTTTCATAATAAAGGTTTGCTAAGTCATAATACGTTTTAATTCGAGTTGAATCTGAAGAATTATTTAATCGATTTCTTAATTCAAATTCTTTATTTTGAGCGTTGTGAGATGTTGATAGAAGTGAAAATATTATAAGAATAAAAGGAAGGGGGCTGAAATATTTTATGTAGAATACCAACATTTGAATAAAAAAACCAAGGTACAAAATCGAAAAATAAAAGCAAGCTACCTCTTGGGGTAGTAATACCTAAAGTTTGAATATAAAAAAAACCTGCTTCAATTCAATGAAACAGGTTTTTTAAATATTTATAGATTCTTCGCTCTGCTCTGAATGACAACTAAACAAGCATCGTCACAGGATTCTCAATATAACCTTTCAAAGTTTGAAGGAATTGAGCTCCAGTAGCACCATCAACCGTTCTATGGTCGCATGCTAAAGATAACTTCATAGTATTACCAACAACAATTTGCCCATTTTTAACTACTGGTTTTTCAACAATATTTCCAACGGAAAGAATGGCTGAATTTGGTTGATTGATAATGGATGTAAATGTATCTATACCAAACATACCAAGGTTAGATACTGTAAAAGTACTACCTTGCATTTCGTCTGGAGTTAATTTTTTATTTCTCGCTTTTCCTGCTAAATCTTTTACAGCAGCACCAATTTGAGGTAAAGTTTGCTCGTTTGCAAATCTTACTACCGGCACAACTAATCCGTCAGGAACTGCAACAGCTACCCCAATATGCACATGGTTATTCAAACGCATTTTATCTGCAAACCATTGTGAGTTTACTTGTGGATGTTGCTTCAAAGCTAAAGCACAGGCCTTAACCACAATATCGTTATAAGAAATTTTAGTGTCTGGAATAGAGTTAAACTGCGCACGGAATGCCATAGCATTTTCCATATCAAATTCAACACTCAAGTAATAATGTGGTGCAGAAAATTTGGAATTCGTTAATGCTTTTGCAATTGCTTTACGCATTTGCGAGTTATCAATATCATCAAAATCTTCTTGACCGCTTGGAACAAATTTACCAACCGATGCTGCTCCTGCTGCTGGTTCGTAATTTTCTATATCGCGTTTTACAATGCGTCCGTTTTCTCCAGAACCTTGGATTTTCGTTAAGTTGATCCCTTTTTCTTCAGCTAACTTTTTAGCAAGTGGAGATACAAATAAACGTCCGTTTTCAGTAACTGGCGTTGGTGCTGGTGCACTTGTTTTTTGTTTTGAAGTTTCAGAAGAAGTTGCTTTAGGTGCCTCTTTCTTTGCTTCAGTCTTTGTTGCTTCTTCTTTTTCAGCTGGTTCAGAAGCTTTAGAATAATTCGAAGCAATTCCAGAAACATCTGTTCCCTCAGGCCCGATAATTGCTAAAAGTGAATCCACTTTTGCCGATTCTCCTTCTTGCAGACCTATTTCCAATAATGTACCAGATTGGAATGATTCAAATTCCATCGTTGCTTTGTCTGTTTCTATTTCAGCTAGAATATCGCCTTCTTCAACTTTATCCCCTACCTTCTTTAACCAAGTGGCTACGGTGCCTTCTTCCATGGTGTCACTTAACCTTGGCATGGTGACAACTATAACGCCTTCAGGCAGTTCTTGAGTAGTAACTTCAGTTTTTGGCTCTTCGACTGCGCTCAGAGTGACATCAGCTTCCTCTTTTGAACTTTCAGATTCTTCTTTAGATTCCCTATCTGCGGACGAGGCAGGCGTGGAAGCGTTACCACCTCCTTTTAAAATATCAGATATATCTTCGCCTTCATCTCCAATGATTGCTAAAAGCTCATCTACTTTTGTAGTTTCTCCTTCTTGAACACCAATATGAAGCAATGTGCCTTCATTAAAAGATTCAAACTCCATCGTTGCCTTATCTGTTTCAATTTCAGCTAAAATATCGCCTTCTTCAATCTTGTCACCTACTTTCTTTAACCAAGCAGCAACTGTTCCTTCTTCCATTGTGTCGCTTAAACGCGGCATGTTTACAACTATTGCCATATCTTATAATTTGTGTTGAATAAATGGATAATCTTCTTGCTCATAAACCATATCGTAAAGCTGTTGTGTCTCTGGATATGGAGATTCGTCTGCAAATTTTTCACACTCCAATACTCGTGCTTTAACACGCTTATCAATGACTTTGATATCTTCTTCAGTAGCATATTTCTTTTTCAAAATAACATCCTTTACTTGCGTAATAGGATCTATTTTTTTGTATTCTGCAACTTCTTCTTTTGTTCTATAATGTTGCGCATCACTCATAGAGTGTCCTCTATAACGATAGGTTTTTAATTCTAAGAATGTTGGCCCGCCACCTTTTCTAGCGCGTTGGATGGCTTCATCAAAGGCTTCGGCAACTTTAATAGGGTTCATCCCATCAACTGGACCACATGGCATATTATAGCCTAAACCTAATTTCCATATTTCGGTATGGTTTGCGGTACGCCCTACGGATGTTCCCATCGCATATCCATTGTTTTCACAAACAAATACAACAGGTAAATTCCATAGCATAGCTAAGTTAAAAGTTTCGTGAAGTGAACCTTGTCTTGCAGCACCATCGCCAAAACAACATAAAGTTACACCATCTACACCGTGATATTTATCCCCAAAAGCAATACCTGCTCCTAATGGAATTTGACCACCAACAATACCATGTCCTCCGTAAAATCTGAATTCTTTAGAAAAAATATGCATAGAACCACCCATACCCTTAGAAGTCCCTGTTACTTTTCCGTACAATTCTGCCATAACACGTTTTGGATCTACACCCATACCTATAGGCTGAACGTGGTTACGGTAAGCAGTTATCATTTTATCTTTAGTCAAATCCATTGCGTGTAAAGCCCCTGCTAACACAGCTTCTTGACCGTTGTATAAGTGAAGAAATCCTCTTACTTTTTGTTGAATGTAAACTGCTGCAAGCTTGTCTTCAAACTTTCTCCAGAATAACATGTCTTCGTACCATTTAAGGTAAACCTCTTTAGTGATTTTTTGCATCGACGAGTTTTATATATGGTTATTACGCGAAATACAAAAGTAATACATTGATTGGTTTTGAAAAAACCTATACAGATGAAAGTAAAAAAAAAATTAAAAATTCAGTATTAGCTCTAAATTTTCAATGATTCCCCGATAATCTTAAGAATTTCATAAAATTTATAAAATAACAACCTCCTATAATTGAGATTTATCAAAAATTAAGGGTAGAAGATTCTTTAAGGAATTAGATTTTAACACATTTCCTGAAGTTCCCATAAAATAAATTTCGATTGGAGTCTCCTGTTTCACCTCATATTCGGCAATAGCTTGCCTGCATGCACCACATGGAGGAATTGGTTGAGGTGTGTCATTTACCAAAGAACCCGCAATAATTGCTATTTTTAAAATCTTTGAATTTGGATAATTAGCAGCAGCATAATAAATGGCAGTACGTTCTGCACATAATCCTGACGGATATGATGCGTTTTCTTGGTTATTACCTAAAACTACTTGATTGTTATCCAATAAAATAGCTGCACCAACGGTGAAATTTGAGTAGGGTGCGTAGGCTTTCGTTCTTGCCTCTTTTGCTTTTTGCATTAAAAGAAAAATATCTTCTGGAAGTTCATCTATAGTTTCAAATATGTAAAACGTTGATTGAATATTAATTTCTTTCATATATCACAAATAAAACTAATTCAATATACTGTTTTAAATCAAATGATTAAAGTTGATATTCTATTCCTAAATTGAATATTGATGATTTTATAGTCTCATTTCTACTTATAAGACTAAAAAAATATCTTCCATTAAGCGTAAAAGTATCTGAAACCTTATATCCTAAACCGATTGATGCTCCAAAATCAAATTTATCAAGGTCGTCAAATGGTGAATTATTATTATTATTATTAAACTCAGCTGGTATTGGTGTTTCCTTTACTTTTTCTGAAGTATCAATGCTATAAGCAAATTGTGGACCACCTTCTATATAAAATAAATCACTAAAAAAGTACTGCCCCATAATCGGAACGCTTATAACAAACTCGTTTATGTTGGTGCGATAATCCCCTCTGGTAATTAAAAATCCTTCAGGGTCACTAAATTGAATATTTTCACTCTTAAAACTACTTCCTTGAAGGGCAAATATTAGTTCTGGTTGAATTTTGACATAATCTGTTAGTTCTATATTAACGAATGCTCCAAAATATGCACCAAATTTCCCAACGTAACCAATATCATCAAATCGCTTCATCAGTTCATTAGGCATGAATTTAGAATAGTTTGCACCACCTTTTAAACCAACGTAAGATTTAGAATAGTATTGGGCATTTATAAAATTAGATATGCATAAACACAATACTAATAAGTACAATGGTTTTTTCATCAATTATGGTCGATTGTCTAATTGGAATCTAATACTCCGTGTACTCTCCAGAACCTATATTAAAGGTTAACGAGAAACGCAATGTATTTTCTAATGGACTTTGCACTTTCGAAGCAGAGAACAAATAAGACAAGTCTATATTGATGACATTGTATTTAAAACCAGCACCTAAAGCTAAAAACTTACGCGCTCCTTTTTCTTCACTTTCATTAAAATAACCTGCTCTGAATGCGAAAGAATCTTGATATAAATATTCTGCTCCAAGCGACCAAGTAAACTCTTTTATTTCTTCACTAAACCCTCCTGGTGCATCTCCAAAAGATTGAAATATTCCCGAAAGGAAACTTACGTCTTGAGATTGACCACTATGTATCACACCTTTTGTTTCTGAAATTAATTCGTCCTCTCCTGGCTGTGGGTTATTAGGGTCTGCGGGCTCATCGTACGCGCCATTATTATTATTATCATTAAAAATCCGTTCTGTTCCTAAAATTGGAGGTGTTGGCACAAGTAGTTTAGCCACTTCTAAAGTTACAGCTACTTTGTTATAATCATCAAAAATAAAATCAAATCCTGCACCTAAACGTAGTGTTGTTGGTTGGAAATTGTCATCCCCTCCGTCGTCATATTTAAACTTAGGCCCTATATTTTGAATAGCGAATCCTCCTCTCCAACGTCCGTTAAAATCGTTATAAGCCTCTTCTTCACTTTGATAATATCCCGAAATATCAACTCCGAAAGTACTAGCAGCAGAAGTATCATTATTTCCAACATTCAACCTTAAATCTGAACGTAGGTAACGCATTGCCACCGACATTCCAAATTGATCTGATAATCTTAACGCATAAGATGCATCAATAGTCAATTCATTTGGTCTTTGGATTAATGCTTCTGAAAATTCATCGGCGCGAAATTCAATATCACCTAATGAAAAATACTTAAAACTTGCTGCAAACGAGCTACGATCGTCAATTCTATTAAAATAGGTAACATTTCCTAAAAAAATGTCGTTTACCAATTTACTTAAATATGGTGTGTAACTTACTGCAACACCAGATTTAGTTTCAGAAAACACATATTTTGATGAGTTCCATTGTTGAGAGAATGCATCAACTGAGGTTGCTACCCCCATATCCCCCATTGCTGCTGCCCTAGCATCAGGTGCTATTAACACAAAAGGAATCCCTGTAGTAATTACCCTAGAATCATTGTCCAAATCAGGTGTTACAGTTCTAGTTTGAGCGGTCAAGTTCAGCGTTACACCAAAAATCAATAACGCCAGTATTCTATTTTTCATAGTTTAGATTTATTTTGCAAATATAATTTTTTATTAGAGTATTACAAGTTTCTCGATTTTCTCTACCTTTTTATTTAATAAGTTCGACTTTACTGTTAGTTTATAGATATAGACACCTTTTCCAATTTTATCTCCAAAATCGTCCCTTCCGTCCCATACAATATCTTTAGATAAAGAACTTGTGGCTTTTACACCTCCAGTCGTTATCCCGTTTAAAGTTCTTACCAACTTGCCAGAAACGGTGAATACCTGTATAGAAACGTCTAAAGGTTCCGAACTATTGTGGTTAAACCAAAATTCTGTGTAATTAACAAAAGGATTTGGATAATTCAAGACGTTGTTAATCACCAATTCTTGGTCTTTATCGAACACAACAAACTGAAGCTCAGATATTGAGGAATTATTATAAACATCCCATGCTTTTAAAGTTAGCGTATGGAGCCCGGGCTCTAAATCCCTAAACGGAAAACTTACTGTTCCCTTTTGATAATCATCCAGTTCTGTTTCGTAATAATCGTTGAGTACGAAAGGATTGGTTTCATCACCATCAATTATTGCTACAATATCATGGCCTATACCACTTGCGGTGTTTATACCATTATCATCTTCTAATTTCGCCAATAATGTGGGGGACTCGTTAGTAATACCGCCCGATACAAAATTTTCATCATTCATATACATGGTAATAACGGGCCCTACATTATCTTCTTCGGCGTTTTCATTAACACCTCCAATTTTAACGTCTGTAATATTAGCACCTGTTTGATCCAACTGTAACTGTTCGTTTTTAGCGTAAAAACTAACTTTCCCAAGTCCTACCGGAATACTAATATCTTTTGGGACCACAAAATCGAATTCAAACTCTCCATTGGCTACTGATGCTTTTCCTCTAAATATGATCTCTCCCAAAGTTTTAAAATCCAATTTTATCAATTCCCCGCCAGTTCTGGTGTTATCATTTGCTAAAGTTTGCCTATCAATAAACTTATCATAAATTGTAGTTGAGACCACCCCATTATAATCGCTTATTACTTCTCCATTTACATTGGTAACCTCTCCTGCTAGTTTAACACGCCCTAAAGCTTTTAATGTATCTGTTGCTTGGGCGATTGGCACATCATTCAAGTGTGTTAATCTAACATTTGGTTTTGGAAACGCTAGCTTCATTGCTGGATCTCCTATAAAAAACACTAACCTTCGCTGGCTAGAAAAAGAAATACGGTTATCTATTTTTGTTAACCTTAATGCCTCTGCCATGGTTGGATATTCATGATCTGGAAACGTATCATTATCACTAAAAGAAAATAAATATTCCCCAAGTGCCGTATTAAAAGTAATACCAAAATTAACGAATATTTGTCGTGTGGTAGTAATTAAACTAATGGCCCCCGCATCCTTTTTCCAATACGTGAATTCTCCGGCAGTTTGCCTGAACGGATTATCAAACTTAGTAAACTCGCAGGTAACCGTAACAAAGCAATTTAGCTTACAAACATTCCTGAATTCTTCGATATTTGGTTTTAATAAAATCCTTTCACTTGCTAAGCCATCCTCTCCGCCGTGCCCAAAATAATTTACTACCAAAGCACCATTATCAATGGCATTTGATAGTTCCTCGGTTACTTTAGGGTAACTATCTCCCCCTGCGGAAGACTCTTGTTGGAACGCATCCAAATGCAACTTCACAACGTTAATAAATGGTTTGTTTTCGGTAACCTCATTACCAATATCATCGGTAGTTTCTTGTAATATCCCTTCCCAATCATCATCTACATCATCAGAAACAACAATATAATTATTTCTCCAACTGCCAAAAGCTTCCTTAATATAATAGGATTCAATTTTGTCCACCAACTCTTTGGCTCTTTGTGGTGTATCTGCAATAATTCTTCCAACGGCTATATCCAATAAGTCACTAGTTCTCATAGTGCCCTCATTGTCATCCATCATTCCAAAAAAATCATCTGAAATATAAGAATTCGTTAAATTAAAACTATTGTAAGCATGCCAGGAAGGCACTATATTGGTATTGTTAGGTATTCTATCCTTGTAATCGTAAGAGCCATCACCAAACAGGCACAAATATTTTATTCTGTTCTCTGGTGTGCTCGCATTATCGTATATATATTTTACCAAATTCCGAATAGCTCCAATATCTGGATTTCCAGTACTAAATTCATTATAAATTTCATCTAACCCAACAACCTTTACATTCAAATTATACTGATTCCTATTTATCTGAGCCAATCTTTCTGCTTGATTAAACATATTATCGGGTGTCACGATTAAATAGTCTATATCTTGAAATTCAGCTTGTGCATTTTGAAAAATAGTGCCTTTAATATTTTGATTTCTTACGGTTCTATTGGCATCGGTTTTAGGTTGAAAATAATCTGAAGGAGACACAGCTACATATATCCTTTCTTCTCCCAAGGTCGCCGTAAAAGTTACATTATCGTTTTCTTGTGTGTTTTCAAAATTTGTGACATTATAAATGTCTGTTATGTCCCAAACCTCCGATAGTTTAGAGGCATTTGCAATAGTATATTCGCCAATTCCAGAGGAATTTACTGTTTCTTTATTTTTAAATTGAAACTGCCTATTGTTAAACCTTAACTGTCTAGTAGCTTCAATAGAAATATAATCTAAATATCCTAAGGCACTTGGGTTTCCACCATTATCATAAGTTAACGTCACTTGGATCTTTGGGCCGGTAACATCAACATTTCCAGAATAAAAGGCACCAGCTCCTAATGCCGTTTTACTAGTTGTTCCTAGCCTTAAATTACTAACCGAGCTACCATTAACCTTTACATCCATAAATGTACTATTTGTGGCTACGGCAGCGGTATATACTTTTACTGCTACAGGTTCTGAGGTGACCAAATCGGGAAACTCAAAATTAAAGGTTTGCTCATTTTCTAAATTGAAACGCTCACCAAACCAACGTCTTCCTATAGTAGCTATGTTATGTATATCCTTTTCATGGAATTGGTAATCTTCAAATGTATTAATTGCTAGATCTACACCTCCAGTGGGTTGGTTAAATGCCTGAATACGTTTGCCCGGACCAGAACTTACATTAACATAGTAATATGTTTTATCATTATAACAATTAATATTTGTATTACTTTCTGCATCATAACCCTTGGAATCTTGCCCGTAAAATAAAATGTAATCTTCATTATTGAATTCACCATCGGCTTCCCCTACAAATTTTATGGCATTTTCAATAACATCATAAGGATAAGGTTCTGAATTTGAATAGGGTATCATCCTACCTCCGTTTCCATAAATTTTTAGTGTTCTTGGGTCTATCGTATTCACGTTTACGCCCAAACCTTGCAAAAACCCTTTTGATAACCTAAAAACCCCAGTAGTATCTATATAAAATTTATACCAATCTCCTGAGCTTAGTGCTGAATTGGAAACAATTCTTGAATTTCCAAACGTTTTTCTACCAAGGTTTTTTGACTGAACTCCCCGTGACATTTTAAAATTGACCTGAAAACCAGTAACTTTCTTATAAACACCATTTGCATCCTTTATAATTGGAGATAAGGACAAATAGGCATAATGCTTGTTTCTTGCTTTTGAATACCTAAAGTTAAAGTTTAGAGACGATTTTATGGACTTGGTTTCCAATTCAAATAAATCACGTTCAGAAATTGTTTGATACGACACATTATTTATTGTTGCTGAAGACGCATCAATGCTACCATCAACATCCCATTGCGCCACAAACTGAAGCCCTTCTTCAAAATCAAAATCGTAATGAGAGCCTTCAAACCATGGCAGCCTTAGAGAATGGCTTCCAAAGTTCAACTCTTTTGAGTCCTTCCAATCAATGGTGAAACTTTTCTTCTGACCAAAAGATAAAACAAAGGTCAAAAGAAATAAAACTAAAATTTTCTTCTTCATGAACTAAAATAACGTCAATAATGCGCTGTTATTATTCTGTTAAAACAACATTTTTTTAATGAAGGCCAAAAATACAATAATAATTTCTGAAAACTAGCGTTAATTGTATGCAAGTGTTACGAAAAAAACGTCAAAATCATCGATGTAATACATCAAAGACAGGATGAAATACATGGTTTTTTCGTCAAAATGCAAAAAATTGCTTGCTGTATAAGGTTTAATTCTTATATTGCACCACCAAAATAAAATTTAGCTTACTTAAACGTAATGGATATGAGAAAAGTAGTGGTATTCAAGGTTTTGTTAGTTTTAACAATATCTGTTACAACTTTTAGTTGTAAAAAATCATCTAGCTCTAAAAACAGTTCTAGGGCAACTGGCTGGCAAATTAACAGTCGCGATGGTGGTTTTCAATACAATACAAATTTTAAGGAACAAGAAACCGCACCAGGTTTGGTGTTTATAGAAGGAGGTACATTCACCAAAGGGCGTGTGCAAGATGATGTGATGCATGATTGGAACAACACACCTACCCAACAACATGTACAATCTTTTTATATGGATGAAACTGAGGTTACCAATTTAATGTATGTTGAATATTTGGACTACATTAAAAAATTGTACCCACCAGAAGATGATTTATATAAGAACATTTATACAGGTACTTTACCTGATACGCTTGTATGGAGAAACCGTCTTGGGTTTAACGAAGTAATGACAGAAAATTATTTAAGGCATCCTGCTTATGCAGAATATCCTGTTGTTGGTGTAAGTTGGATACAGGCTGTAGAATATTCAAACTGGCGTACAGATCGTGTAAACGAACTAGCTTTACAGAAAAATGGTTACCGAGATATTAACTTAGCAGACCAAGATCCAGACAACTATTTTAGCACAGACAGATATAGGGTTGACCCAAGTGCTTATGATAATGGCGATACCGACGGCAGAAGA
Organism: Algibacter sp. 2305UL17-15; assembly: GCF_040720935.1. NCBI lineage: Bacteria > Pseudomonadati > Bacteroidota > Flavobacteriia > Flavobacteriales > Flavobacteriaceae > Algibacter > Algibacter sp. 2305UL17-15. The sequence goes on along the minus strand of NZ_JBFDAE010000015.1, from coordinate 12,810 downwards.
AATAGAAACATTAAAGTTGATGCAGACGGTAATGAAACCGGTGTTAACGCATCCATGGAAACTGGAGTGATTGGCCCTAAATACAGACTACCAACTGAAACGGAATGGGAATATGCCGCTTTAGGTTTAAGCGAATTAAGAAGTTATAACTTATACAGAGGACGTAAAAAATACCCATGGGACGGACAATACACCCGTTCTGGATCACGTAAATATCGTGGAGACCAATTAGCAAATTTCAAACAAGGAAAAGGTGATTACGGCGGAATTGCAGGTTGGAGTGATGATGGTGCCGATATTACCAATGCCGTAAAATCTTATGATCCAAATGATTTTGGTCTTTATGATATGGCTGGTAATGTTGCCGAATGGGTCGCTGATGTTTACAGACCTATTATAGATGATGAGTTTAACGACTTTAACTATTATAGAGGTAACGTTTACACAAAGAATGCCATTACAGAAGAGGGCACGGTAAAAGTTGTAACATCTGACGATATAGTTTATGATACCTTATCTAACGGAAAAATTATTGCTAGAAATTTACCTGGAGAAATAGTAAAAGTAGAGATTGATGAAAATGAAACCTATTTAAGACCAAACTTTGATAGGGCCAACAACATTAACTTTAGAGATGGAGACAGACGTTCGTCACGTCATTTTGAAAGCTTTAACAACGATGAAAGTGATGAGGATGGTACTTCGAAAAACTCTGAAACCAGAAAAATGTATAATTCTCCAAAACATTCTGTAACTAAAGATTCTTTAGGTAATCTTATCAGAGAATATGATAAATCTAACAATAGATCATCGTTAATTAATGACGAAGTTAGAGTTTATAAAGGAGGGTCTTGGAAAGACCGGGAATATTGGTTAGACCCAGCACAAAGACGTTACTTCCCGCAAGATATGGCAACAGACTATATAGGGTTTAGATGTGCAATGTCTCGTGTAGGTTCTAAGTCTAAAGAGAAAAACAAAAAGAAGAGTTAATTGAACTCACTTTAATAATATTTTGAAAGTCCTGATTTATCATCAGGACTTTTTTTATAAGTATATGACAAAAATTGAAACACAAGTGTTCCAGACCTGTCAGGTTTTAAAAACCTGACAGGTCTCAATTCCAGATAAATCATTAATATTTATTGAAATTTAATTTTTGTCATGTCCTAAACTTTTTTTTACATTTATTTTATGAAAATTGAAGCATTGCACCAACTGTTCCTAGACTCTAAATCCGTTTGTACTGATACCAGAAAAATTAAAAAAGGAGATTTATTTTTTGCCTTAAAGGGCGATAATTTTAATGGAAATAGTTATGCTGAGCAAGCCTTGCAAAAAGGCGCAAAATATGCCATTATAGACGAAAAAGAATGCCACACTTCTAACGCTACAATTTTGGTGGACGATGTTCTTAAAACACTTCAAGAACTCGCCTCATTTCATCGGGATCATTTAAAAACCCCAATAATAGCGCTTACCGGTAGTAATGGAAAAACCACCACCAAAGAACTTATAAATGCCATTTTATCCCAAAAATTTAATACCACGGCTACGGTTGGAAATTTGAACAATCATATTGGGGTGCCTTTAACTTTATTGTCCATGACCGCGGCTACTGAGATAGGAATTGTAGAAATGGGTGCCAATCATCAAAAGGAAATTGAGTTTTTATGCACTATTGCTAAACCAGATTATGGTTTAATCACAAACTTTGGAAAGGCACATTTGGAAGGTTTTGGAGGCGTTAAAGGTGTTGTTAAAGGTAAAAGTGAAATATACACCCATTTAATTCATAATAACAAAACCATTTTTGTCAATGCCGATGACCCAATTCAAGTTGAAAAAACATTAAATGCCAATAAATTTACCTTCGGAAAAAGTAATACAAAACCAAACGTTTCCATAGATTTTTTGGAAGCACAGCCATTTGTGAAATGTTCTTTTAATAGATTGACAATTGAAAGTAAATTGATAGGCGATTATAATTTTAATAATATTGCAGTCGCTATTGCAATTGGTAATTATTTTAAAATAGATGCAACTAAAATTAAGTTTGCTATTGAAAATTATATCCCTTCAAACAACCGTTCTCAAATTATAAATAGAGATTCAAATAAAATAATTCTAGATGCTTATAACGCAAACCCAACAAGTATGCGTGCCGCACTTTTAAATTTTGAAAAACAAGAGGGGCATAAAATTGCAATTTTAGGCGATATGTTTGAATTGGGTGAAGAAGCCGAAGATGAACACCAAACCATTACTGATTTGGCCATTTCTCTTGATATTGATAAAATTATTTTTGTTGGGGAGAATTTTTATAAAACAGAACTAAGTTCTGAAAAAGCGTCTCAATTTAAGACTTTTGAAGATTTTAAAAATGAGTTTGATTTATCCAAAATTGAAAACGCTACGCTTTTGATCAAAGGGTCTAGGGGGATGGCTTTGGAGCGGATAATGAATTAAAACTTAGAAGCTATTTCATATTTAGGCAACTTTTTTTTTTCTCGGATGTGATATGTATTTAAATAACTTAAAATCAAAAACAAATGTAAAGAATACAAACTCTTACCTTATTAAACTAAAATGTCCTTTTAAAGTTTCTCCATTTCTATATAAAATAAGATACCAATAATCACTTGTGACTAAAGGTTTGTTATTATAAGTCCCATCCCACCCTGATTGTAAATCTCCAACTTCCTTAAGGAACTTCCCATAACGATCATAAATGTAAATAGTACTTATATCATTTAAGCGATTTGGGACAATCCAAAAATCGTTAGTACCGTCATTGTTTGGTGTAAAAAAACTTCGTGGTGCATTAGTGATTTTTTCTGTTTTAAAACTTTCCTGAGAACAGCCAACAGCATCACCATCCAAATCGTAAGGAATCACACTTACAAAAATCTCGGTATCATCTGGTAAATCAGATGTAAAACCGTAGTTCGACACATTGCCAACATTTATAGCATTTAAAATATCTGTACCTCCTGAAGTTGTACCTACGGATAATCTATAACCAGTTGCATCTGCTATCATTTCCCATGTCAAGCTGGTTTCTATAGAAACATTTGATGCGCCGTTAAATGGACTGCTTAATATAGTACATGAAGGCTAATCACAGTTGCCACAAACCATAGTTACTTCCTGAATATTTGCAGCAGATATTTTTCCAGAATCTGTTTGCGCAAATTCATAACATTTAATATCATGACAAATACTTGAAAGGTCATCACAAATACCATCAGTAATTTGAAAACCAAACAATCCTGTTCCAGCCGTAGCTCCACTAGTGTTTATGGGTACAAAGTATATAGGACCCGTTGTACCAAATCGCATACCTACAGCGTTAACATTTGCATTAGGCGCACTAAATGAAATAGAATTAGTCATTGTCATACCAGAAGATATTTCCACTTTTTGGCTATCACCAGAACTAACAGTAACACTATTATCTATTTCTACATCATCAGGATTAACCTCAAAAAACCCTGGGGGTAATACCAAATTTTTATTCATTTTCAACGCAACTTCAGCTTCATCCGAAGTTCCAGCATTGGGGGCACCATCTTCCCCACAAGATAATAATATCATAATTAGACTAAAGCACAAATAATTTGTTTTCATAATATTTCAGGTTTTGTTTGTTTCAATTTATGTTTACTATTACATATTTATAGTTTACAATTTTCAGGTTTTAGAATTTCTGCCTCGGTCTTTCCATAAACATTAAATGCACGTCCTTTAAAATACCAAGTACTTGTTATAGTATTTCCTTTATTATCCTTAATACTATAAGTTGCGGAACAGTTTGAGGGATTAATATTAAAAGTTGAATGTTCAGGTTTGTTCCAATCTTCATAAAAACTAGAATAACTCTGAAATGTAATAATATATGTGTTTTCTCCAGTTTTGTTCCATGTAGCCTTCTGCTCCTTGTAAGGGTACAAACTCATTTTAAAGTCTTGATCATTACTGAAATAAAAATCGGTATAATTTAATTTTCCACCAACATTATCTTTACTTACCCAATAACCAACTACCATATCTTTCCTAGTTGAAACACTATCTTGATACTTCGATTTTACTGGTTTTAATTCTCCGCATTTTTTATTACCTAATTTGTTGTAAGAATCTATAATTCTGTTAACAGCATCATCAATTTTTTTGGCATCATACTCTGTTCTTGGATGTTTGCCCTCTTTATCTTCATAATAATCTATCTTAGATAAACATGCGTAATAATAGTACCTCCAACATAAGTTATAAGCCTCATAACTACCATCTTTACTAAACCTTACATCATAAAGTTTATTTTTCATTTCTACAGATTTAGAATCTTCATTGCATTGCCCGTTCGATAAATAAAAGCAACTCATAAATAGGAATATCAATAGTTTTGAATATGTGTTTTTCATGATTAGTTATTTTTATATGTTATGTATGTTAACATTATTCTTGTTCTAATCTCTTATACAACGCACGGAGTATCCATAATTAGAATCTGAGGAATAAGGAACATAAAGCCATGCACCACTATAAATTAGACCCACCGCTATACCTTCTCCATTCACATCATCTGGTGATGATGTCCAAAATCGACCATATTGTTTAATAGATTTGTAATTTCCAATAGGAATTCTTTCTCCAGCTCCTAGTCCTGTAAACCCACTTGAATTAGTAGCCCCATCATTAGGGTTTTGCCAAAAATCTAAACCTGTCGCTTTCATTTTTCCTCCAGCGTCAGGCTGTCCTCCTAAATGACTTATTAAATTATTCCATTCCACATCACTTGCCACATGCCAACCATCAGGGGCCAACCCTCTTGGATCGTTAACTGCATACCAGTTATACAACTTACCATAAACAACCCCATATGGCGTATAATTTTGATAATAACACCAAGCACCTGTGGTTAAAAAAGCCCATGCAGTAGCATCTGTTACTTGAGGAATAGGGTCTCCATTTCGATAGTGAGATACATCCAAATTCTTTTGCATCCAACATTGCTCACCAATTGTTATTGTGGAATAATCATTCCCATCATAATCTGTAACAGTTCCACAGTTAGGAATAATAGTAGAAAAACTCAATTCGTTACCATATGTTATCCCTGCACTATTAGCTGCATAAGCTCTTACGTAGTAAGTTAACCCTGGCTCAAGATTCAGGTTAAGATCTGTCATTGTACTCACAAAACTTCCTGTTCCCGTTCCATCATTAGTTTTTGTAGTCAAATCAATTGTTGGATTCGGATTTAAACTCCAGCATATTCCTTTAGCCGTAATTGCTTTTCCCCCATCTGATGAAATATTCCCGCCACTTATTGCTGATGACTCAGTTATGGAATTTACAACACCTGTGCTTACCGTTGGAGGAAAATGAGCTGTTGTTCTACTTTTTTCAATTCCATATGCAGTTCCCGCCTCATTTATGGCATACGCTCTATAATAAAAAGTAGTACCTAATCCAACCGTAAATACAGCACTAGTAAAATCACCTGTACCTGAACCATCGGAAGTTTTGGTAGCTAATGCAATTGTGGGGTTTGGAGATGTACTCCAGCACACTCCTTTTTCACTTATAGTTCCTCCTCCTGATAATATATTTAGTCCTCCTGATGTTCCCGATTCATTTGAAGTAGGAGTAAAATCAGAAGTTACTATGTAGGGTAAAATTATAGGAGTCGTAAAACTAACTTCATTTCCATAAGCTGTTCCAACTTCATTTGTTGCATAGGCTCTAACAAAATATATGGTACCTAAATCTAAACCATTTATAATTCTAGGAAAACTTCCAGTTCCTTGATTTACATTGTTATTAACGTAAGTAAAGTCATTAAGGGTAGGATTTGGGGATGTACTCCAACATATCCCCTTTGAAGTAACATTCCCTCCTCCTTCTGAAGTAAGAGTTACTCCGCTTGTCGCAGTTGCTTTAAGTAACGATGTGGCAGCTATATCACTAATTGAATGTGTGCTAATAGTTGGTAAATCTTTCGGTGTTGTAAAATGTGAAGAACCAGAACTATAACCTGTCCCAAGTGAGTTTGTAGCATATAATCTTGCGTAATAGACTGTATTAGGTAATAAGTCACTTGTAGTATTGGAAGTAAAAGTTCCAAGCCCAGAAAGTGGACCATCATTAACAGTAGTCAGTAATGTTATTGTTGGATTAGGTGATGTACTCCAACATACTCCACTTTCTAAAATTGGTAACCCACTATCATAAACAACCTCTCCTTCTAAAGAAGCTGAAGTTGGTGTGGGATTAAAAGCTATTAATTTTATATAAGGCACTCTTTCTGGTGCAGTTTGAAAAGTTAATTCAAATGAATAAGATGTGCCGTAACTATTAGTTATGTAAGACCTTACGTAATAGTCAACATCTGGAGAAAGACCCGTAATATTACTATCAAACCAACTATTATCTAAAACATCTCCATTAACAACAATTGAACCTGTTGCCAAAGTTGGGTTAGGACTTGTACTATAAACAAATCCTTTTTCTATTATTGGAGTTCCTCCGTCATTAGCTATAACTGTCCTTATAACGGCACTTGTTCTTGTTTTCATTCCTGTTGTATAATCAAAATCAAAAATATGACCAAGAGTTGCTAAGCCAGGAAGTGTAATAAACCTATTTGTATTTGGAGCATTTACAAACTGATTATTCACAATCAACCTAGCATTAATAAAATATTCGGTGTTCGGTATTAACCCAGTTATTTCGCCAGAAAAGATTCCAGCATTAGAATCATTAAATTCAATATGCTGCCCTCCCGAGTAATAAATCCTTTTGCTCGTTGGTACAGGGTCATTATCATAAGCAGGAACAAATAATCCACTGACAACAGCAGAATTACTAGTTATATTAGTAATTTCTCGCGTATAGACTTCTGGATATCCACTAACATTATTAAACACTAAAACATCTTTGTTATAACTATTAGCTACATCTGTTAAAGTAACTGTTGCAAATTCTGCTGAAGCAAAAGGGAGTTGAGTTAAAGTTAGTTTTGAATTATCAAACTGACTCACTTCTATTCCTGCTTTAGTAGGGTCGTCAATACTCCAAGTATAATTTGGCGCACTAGAAGCCCAGTATGTTATAGCTTTTAAATTCCTTGGCAGGTTATCACCTCCAAAATTCACCCAATCCACCCCGTAAGGCATACCTGGAGTAACATTAGCATACACCCCAGAAAAAACAGATTGAAAACCATCGGTTGGAAAAGTTCCAATAATATTTTTATCGGCACTTATATTGGTATTATTAAGTGCTTCAACGGTTAAACTATGATCTCCTGTTCGTTTAGGCGTCATATAATTTAACCAATAAAAGCTATTGGAGTATTGTAAGATATCCAACCATATTTGGTTAAAATTAGCATCTAATTCCGAAGCTGTCGTTACAGGAAAATAATTTCCAGTAGATGCCATTTGCATTAAAGGGGCAGGGTTTAATTCGTTACCAAGACCAGCAATAAAAACACGCTTCTTTCCTCTTGCATTTATAACCTGTTGTAAGGTACTAGAGCCTTGCGTATCATCACCATCTGTTAATGCTATTAAGTAGCCTTCTTCTATACGGTCTAAACTATATAAATTGGTAAAACTGTCTAACCCCGTAATTAATGATCCATATAAGTTTGTGGAAGGAAAGCCTGTCGTAATACCATTAATAGCTGTTTCTAAATCGGTTATATTGGTAGTAAAATCTTGTAATAATACCGCATTATCTGAAAAAGAATAAATAGCTATTTCTTGATCGGCTACTATTTTCTTTACTAACGAAATGGCAGCAGCTTTAATTTGAGCGAGATTTACAGCAACACTCGAACTATTATCAAGCATAATAACCGTTTTTTGGAAATATGGTACTTGATTTAATTTTTTTATATATCTAAAAGTTTCTGATATTGAAACCGGATTATCATCTTCAAGTACATTAAAATCATCATTATCTAAGTAATCAACCCCTTTATTCTTAGCATCTGTAACCGAAAACATAACATCTACAAAACTTGGGAAATTAGATTCTATAAAATAGGGTTCAAAACGGTAGTAATCAGCTGCAAATTCAAAAGTCACCGCTTTACTTACTGTAGGCGAATCATAAATTACATCTATAAGGTCACCTGAATATCCTGTATATTTTAGAGCGTCCCCATCTACATAAAAAGGTGGCCTTTTCCCATTATTGTTTTTTGTTGTGACAGATGAAGATGCTCTATGTTTAGACAAAGTCACACTTGGTATGTAAGAAAGCATTGTTTTATTTGTTCTGTTTTGAGTCGCTATAACTTTTGTGAAATATTTATTTCCATAATCACTTAAAGAAATTAAATAAACGCCACTTGTACTAGGTGAAAATTTTAATTTATGATTTCCATTTTCTAATTCATCTGAAAACCTTTCAATTTCTTGACCAAGTAAATTATAAAAGCTTATAGTTGTTGCACCAACTCCTTCAGAATAAAACTCAAGATTTACAGCATCATTAAATGGGTTCGGATACACTTTCTGAAACCCCCGTCGTGTTTTTTTAATTTCAAAATCTTGTATTTCTAAAGTATTTGTAACATTAAAAATAAATGAACTTGTTAATTCAATAAATCCCCCTCTTGTTAAATTCTCAACAACCACCTTATCTAAAGGAGCATCAACACCCGTGCTTTCAACAACACCATCAAAGGTCAAAACAATATCTTGGGCGGAGTTTTTGAGCGGAAAAATTATCAGGATTAAAATAAGTAATACTTTTTTCATAATGGTTTGATTTTTTAGTTAATAGCAAATATTTGCACAAAAGCAAAAAGCTCTGTGACCATTAAACAGGAATAGAATAAGTAAACCTGGGTTTGCTATTGCTAAAATAAAGAGAGCATGTTACTATATTTTAAGTGAGATAAATATTAAAAAATTGATTTTCAGTTCAATACAAAAAAGTGCCCAAGCTAAAATGACTAACTCAAACAATCTATACTTAGACACTTGTTTTGATGCTCCCTCCAAGAACTAATTAATAGCATAACAAATTTCAGACAGTTTAACAAAACTTACAATACCCGCTTTTAGGTATATTTAGAAATCCGTGCATTTTTCAACCTAATTTATTTGCAGTTCGTCTGTTTTCCATTTTCTATCTTCTATTCTCTATCCAAACTACCTCTCTAATATCATGCAAAAAAAATGTCTCGCAAACCTGGGCGGCAGGCAAGACCACGGAGGCGTAAAGAAGGAAGGACACAAAGATTGGTGATGTAAAAACAATTAATAGTATTAATTTTTTTTCTAGATTCTAGATTCTATTCTCTAAAAAAACCTTTTAAACCAAAAAACTACTTTTGAGCGAAAATTATCCGTTATTTAATTTTGTTTTAGATATATTTAGTACCAACCAAATTACATATGAGAAATAAAAACGCTTTAAAAGTGACTCAAGTTTGGGAAACTGAAAATAAAATTTTACTGCCAAGTAACAAGAAAGTGTTCATTGACGTGATTGAACAGGTAGCTTCACTTTTTTCAATTGGTTCATTCTATTACTATATCATTGATTTCAATGAACTAAAAATGGATTATGTGTTTGAAGGCGTTACCGATATTCTTGGAATACCTCCAGAAACCTTAACTGTAAACAAACTACTGGACATCATGCACCCAGACGATTTGGCAAGTATGCCAGAAAAAGAAACTTTTGCCACCAGTTTTCTGTTCGGAGATATTACCAAAGACCAATTACCCGACTATAAAGTGGTTTATTTAATGCGCTTAAAGCACATCAATGGAAGCTATAAAACCATTTTACATCAAGCACAATGCCTCATTCCCTCTAAAGACGGTAAGGTTGAAAAAGTTTTAGGCGTACATACAGATGTTACTTATCTTAACGCGCCTTTTGATAATAGAATTTCATTCATAAGCCATAAACATCCATCATTTCATTACAGAGCTACTAAAACGGGTTACAAACTTATTGAAAAAGAAAGCCATAAATTTTCTAAAAGAGAATTAGAAATCATTGATCTATTGGCTAAGGGCAAGCAGGCTAAAGAGATTTCGAAAATATTATATATTTCAATTTTAACGGTAAATACGCATAAACGAAACATATTCAAGAAAGTCCATTGCAAAAACACAAGCGAGCTTATGGCAATTTGTTTAAGAGAGGGAGTTATATAATAGCATTATGAGATCAGCAGATTTAAAAAAAGTATATGACGTTTGGGAAGCAAAAAACAAAATTTTTGAACCCGATTTTAAAGCACCCGTATTGGATTTTGTTGACCAGATAGCATCCTTGTTTTCTCCCGGCGATTTTTACTATTATATTTTAAATTTTGCTACTTATAAAATGGAATTTGTAAGTGAGGGTGTAAAAAACGTGTTGAATATTGACCCAGATGAATTTTCAGTTGACAGATTTTTTTCTTTAATGCATCCAAAGGATATGGAAGACCTTCATAAAAAAGAGCGGGCTTCTGTAAATTTTAAGTTAGAAAAAATACCTGTTGAAGATATGACTAAATACAAAACGGTTTATCTTATGAGGTTGAGACTTGATGATGGTAGCGAAAAAACAATACTACATCAATCTAAAACGATAAGCATTTCAAAAGATGGAAAAATCCAGCAAACAATGGGTATTCATACAGATGTAACCCATTTTAATATCATAAATGACCATAAAGTTTCATTTATTGGATTTAAACGTCCAAATTATTACTATGATGAAAAAAATGACACATTCAATCTTACACCTCATATTGACTCTGTTTATACAAAACGTGAAAAACAAATTTTAAAAGAAATTTCCAAAGGCAAGTGTCTTAACAACATAGCAGAAACCTTAAAGATTTCGGCACATACTATTAATACGCACAGAAAAAATATTTTGAAAAAAAACGAGTGTAAGAATATGGCAGAGTTAATAACCACTTGCATCCGAGAAGGTACTATTTAATTTATTTAAAACAATGAAACAAGATGGGGTTAAAAAGGTTAAAAATGTATGGAACACAAAAAACAAAATAGAGAACCCAAATATTAAAGAAAATCTTTTAGAACTCGTTGAACAAACTGCCCGTTGGTTTTTACCTGGTGAGTTCTATTATTTTGTTTTTAATTTTGATATGTTAGAAATGCAGATGGTTAGCGACGATGTGAAAAGTGTTTTAGGTATTGCACCGGAATTATTTTCATTAGAATACTTATTTAAAGAATTGATGCATCCAGAGGACATAGAAAAAATTCATGAAAAAGAAACTGTTGGGTTCGATTTTTTATTAAATCATATTCCAAAAGAAGACATCCCTTTGTACAAAGTTGTTTATTTATTACGCCTAAAACATGTTAACGGACAATACAAAATGATGTTACACCAATCAAGAACCATTAATGTTTCTAAAGACGGAAAAGTGCAACAAATATTATGTATTCAAAGTGATCTAACACATTTAAATCTTCCAATGGATCACCGCATGTCTTTTCTAAGCAGTAAAAAACCTTCCTATTACTCCGTCAAAACAGCTGGAGTACATAAGTTTATAGAAAACCATTGTATTGATGATTATACAAAACGTGAAAAACAAATTTTAAAAGAAATTGCTAATGGTAAAACCAACAATGAAATTGCTATTATTTTAAATATTTCTCCGCATACCATTAATACCCATAGAAAAAACATATTGAAGAAATCCGAATGTAAAAATATGGCAGAAATAATAACCAAATGCATTAGAGAAGGTATTATTTAAATATTCTTAAAACTATTGTTTGAAGTGTTTTAATAAATTCTTCTGGTTTTTCGATACTTGGATAATGACCACATCCATCAAACTTTATAAGTTCGCAAGATTCACCGCAATTGTCTTTAACCGTTTCTAAATACTCAGGATTCACACTAGGGTCTTGTTTTCCTGCAATAATAAATTTGGGAGGTTTAAGATGGGTAAAAACAGCATATTGGTCTAGAAATTTATCTTCAGCTATATCCGTCATAATTGCTTTTCTTACTTTCGGATTGGCTTGTTTAAAATCTGTTATTAATTTAGGCACACATTCTTTAGCATATGATACTTGATGTATTGCAGGTTCTATTTCAATATCAGTAGGGTATTCGGTAAAAAACGTTTGCAAAGGCTCCACTTGCAAAAAAGCTTGTTCCAGATTAAGCGGCTTTTTAAGTGGTGGTGTCCCAAAAATAATCAGTCCCTTTAGTCGTTCTATATCTTCGGCTATTTCTATAGCCAAATGACCTCCTAATGAATTTCCAACTAATAAAATATCATCGTCTATGGTATTAATTAACTCAATTAGCTTCGCCCTATAGTTTTCGATAGAAAATTTAGCTACCTCATCTTCCGCTTCAGCATTGTTGCCATGCCCAGGTAAATCAACAGCTATTTTTGTTTGAGAAATTAGTTTTGATTTTAAAACTTCATCAAAAACAATGGATGAAGAAGAATTACCATGAACAAAAACAATGGTTCCTTTTGCACTTCCTTTCTCTACTTTGTATCTCATCTAATAATTTTATAAATGCAAAAAACAAAGCCCGCTTACCAACAATTAAGCGATAAGCGGGCGCTCTTATAATTCTCCCTAAGAACTAATTAATAGCAGGGTAAATCTAAACTATTAGTGTCAGTAAAACAATACCCATTACTAGGTATTTTAGCGGATCAAGAACAATTGTTGTGTTTACGCAAATACTGTGGTTAACCTATAAAGGAAAAAATCTACGTTTCTCACACCTCTGAACTGTGCCCTAAAAGCTTTAATTTTTGCGTTGAAAGATTCT